>CALGFH010000434.1 GCA_937881255.1 uncultured Actinomycetes bacterium | reverse complement strand
ACAACGACCTGGCCGAGCTGATGGCCCTGGCCGCCCAGGGCAAGGTCACCCTGCATACCAAGCCCTACCCGCTGGAGGCGGCCAACGACGCCATCGACGACCTCGACAACGGCCGGCTGCCAGGCACGCGGGCCATCCTCATCCCCGGCTAGCAGGAGGAGGCGCCATGTACGAGAAGGACGGCGAGAAGTACTTCGTGGTCGACGGCCACACGCACTTCTGGGACGCGAGCGAGGAGAACACCAAGAACAAGTACGGCGAGGGCTTCATCAGGTGCTTCTACGACTACCACAAGAACCTGAGCCCCGAGGAGTACGTCTGGCCGCTCGAGAAGTACCGCAAGTACGACGAGCCGACCATGATGAAGGACCTGTTCGAGGACGGCTACGTCGACGTGGCCATCTTCCAGCCGACCTACCTGACCGACTTCTACCACAAGGGGTTCAACACCACCGAGCAGGACGCCGTCCTCAAGGACAAGTACCCGGACAAGTTCGTGCTCAACACCTCCTTCGAGCCGCGGCTGGGCGAGGCCGGCCTGGCCCAGTTCGAGGAGAAGGTGGCCAAGTACGGCTCCAAGGGCGTGAAGCTGTACACGGCCGAGTGGCACGACGCCTCCAAGGGCTGGAAGCTCACCGACCCGTGGGCGCTGCGCCACCTCGAGAAGGCCCAGGAGCTCGGCGTCACCAACATCCACGTCCACAAGGGCCCGACCATCTGGCCGCTCAACCGTGACTCCTTCGACCTGGCCGACGTCGACGACGCCGCCAGCACCTTCCCCGAGCTCAACTTCATCGTCGAGCACGTCGGCCTGCCCCGGCTGGAGGACATGTGCTGGATCGGCACCCAGGAGCCGAACGTGTACGGCGGCCTGGCGGTGGCGATGCCGTTCATCCACACGCGCCCGGCCTACTTCGGCCAGATCGTCGGGGAGCTGCTGTACTGGCTGGGCGAGGACCGCCTGCTGTTCGCCAGCGACTACGCCCTGTGGCACCCCAAGTGGCTGGTCGAGAAGTTCGTCGACTACCAGTACCCGATGGAGAACGAGTACCCGGAGCTCACCGCCAACGTCAAGCGGAAGATCCTCGGGCTGAACGCGGCCAAGCTGTACGACCTCAAGGTCCCCGAGGGCGTCAGCGCCGGCGACGACGGCACCGGCCAGGACGTCACCGAGAAGCCGGCCATCCCGGTGGAGGCGAGCGTCGGCGGGCACAGCGAGTGACCGAGACGATCTGGGCCGGGGGGCCGCGCACCGGCGGCCCCCCGGTGGATCGCTCCGCGGTGCTGGAGGCGCTGGGCTCGGTCCGGGACCCCGAGCTGGATGAGCCCCTGCCCGGCCTCGGGTTCGTGTCGGGCCTCGAGGTCGAGGGCGGCACCGTCCGGGTTCACCTGCGGCTGCCGACCTACTTCTGCGCGCCCAACTTCGCCTACCTGATGGTGGCCGACGCCGACACCGCGGTGCGCTCGGTGCCCGGGGTCCGCCAGGCCGAGGTCGTGCTCGACGACCACTTCACCTCAGAGGAGATCAACAGCGGCATCGCCCAGCGGCGCGGCTTCCAGCAGTCCTTCGACGGCCTGGCCGACGACGAGCTCGACGAGCTGCGCACCGTCTTCCGGCGCAAGGCGCTCGTCAACCGCCAGCAGCGGCTGGTCAAGGCCCTGCTGGACGCCGGGAGGACCACCGCCGAGCTGAGCCGCCTGCGCCTGGGCGACCTGCCGGCGTCGCCGGAGCTGGCCGCCTACCTGGAGCGGCGGGCCGAGCTGGGGCTGGACGTCGGCCCGGAGGCGCCGCTGGTGATCGACACCGACGGCAAGCCCATCCCGCCCGAGCTGCTGGAGCGCCACCTGCAGTTCGCCCGCCTGACCCGGGTGAGCATCGAGGGCAACGCCGGCTTCTGCCGGGGCATGCTCGCGACCCGCTACGACCTCCCGACCCCGACGGTGGCCGCCGACTAACTCGTTGGCAATTCGCACATTGTTGCAATGATGCGAGGTTATGGAAGTTCGTGGGTTGTGACGGCCTTCGCTGGTTCCTACCTTCAAGGTCACGCTTGGACACACGTCTGTGCCGGTCCCGCTGAGAGAAAGGAACAGGCATGACGGACGTAGCAACCCCGACCGCCGAGCGCCCGACCGCCGACGAACCCGAGTGGAAGCCGGGCCGGGGCCCGATCGACTGGATGGGGGGCTGGCGGGTCTTGTGGTTCGGCAGCCTGGCCTTCCTCGCGCTGGCCGCCGCGATCCGCATCTTCCAGCAGTTCACCGCCTGGACGGTCGGGATCGACGCCTCCAGCCGCGACTTCGGCCTGTACTACCGCAGCCTGTTCATCGCCGAGGTCATCGGCGTGACCGCTGGCACGCTGATCTGGTGGGGCTACCTGGTCAGGAAGGGCCGCACCGTCGTGGCCAAGGAGTCGAGCCACCCCGAGGAGGTCCGCCGGATCGCCGTGTTCTGGGGGCTGATCGGGATCACCTGCGTGATCCTCTACATCATGGCCAGCTTCTGGCCCAACCAGGACGGCTCCTGGCACCAGACGGCCGTGCGCGACACCGCCCTGACTCCGTCCCACATCCCGATGTTCTTCCTGTTCTTCCCCCTCGGGATCACCCTGACGGTCGGCACCTACCTGTACGGCCGCTACTGGCTGCCAAAGGTCTACGGGGCCGAGAAGGGCTTCCCGTGGTCGTTCTTCTTCCTGATCGCCGCCTCGGTCACCGAGATGGCCCAGGTCGCCATGAACGAGTGGGGCCACAGCCTCTGGATCACCGAGGAGATCTTCGCCGTCCCGTTCCACTGGCCGTTCGTGTTCTACGGCTGGCTGGCCTCCGGCATCTTCGCCCTCTGGGCCGAGACGATCATCCGACTGCTCCAGATCGAGGGCGAGATCGAAGCGGAGGCGGGGCAGCCCGCCGAAGAAGTCGCCTGAGCCGTCGCGCCGGAGGGTCGAGAGCGGGAGGGTGGCCATGGCCGTTGATTCCAAGACGCTTGAGCTTCGCGCGCTGCTGAACAAGCAGTACCGCTGGATCGACCGCAAGTGGGACCTGGTCTTCTGGGTCACGGCCGCCTTCGTGGTCGGGGCGGCCGCCGACATCACCAAGCAGCTATTCGCGGGGGACTGGGACTTCTGGACCGACTGGAAGGACCGGCAGTGGTGGCCGATCATCACGCCGTTCGCGATCATCATCATCGGCTCGGCCCTCCAGTACATCCAGTGGCTGGCCTGGCGCTTCCCCACCGGGATGACCTACACGGCCGTGGCCATGTTCCTGTGCACGCTCATCGGGCGCTGGCTCCAGTGGGGGGCGTTCGTCTACTACCCGATGAACTTCGTCTGGCCGGCGACGATGGTGGCGGCGGCGATCTTCGCCGACTGGGTGTTGCTGAAAACCAAGAGCTTCGTGCTCACCTCGATCATCGGCTCGATCCTGTTCGCCGTCACCTGGTGGATCTCCAACTACATCCCATTGGCGCCGTATCTCCAACCGGCGCAGTGGATGGACCGGGTGGTGACGGTCGCCGACATCCAGGGCATCGAGTACGTCCGCAGCCAGACCCCCGAGTACCTCCGCATCATCGAGCACGGCTCGCTGCGGACCTTCCTGGGTGAGACCCAGTACGTCTCGCTGGTCTTCGGGGCGACGGTCGCCATCGCCGGCTACTGGGTCGGGCAGTTCATCGCACGTGCCTTGGCCATCTGGCCGATCGGCCGCTTCATGAAGAAGTGGTGATGAGGATGCGACGCCGATACCGCCGGGTTCTCTGGGCCGCCCTGCTCGCCGGGGCCATGCTGGTCGGCTCCGCGCCGGCCGCCTTCGCCCACGGCGAGCGGGCCCAGGAGGCGTTCCTGCGCATGCGCACGGTCGCCTGGGTCAACACCACCTACTCCAAGACCACCGTCAAGCAGGGCGAGACCTTCACCATCACCGGCACGGCCAAGATCCTGGACGCCTGGCCGACCAACCTGGCCGCCGGCGACCCCAACACCGGCTACATCGGGATCATCGCTCCCGGGCCGGTGGTGCTGCTCAAGGAGCGGACCATCAACGGGGTCTCGGCCCCGAGCCGGATCGACGTCCAGCGGGGCCGTATCTACCAGTTCAGCATGACCGTGGCCGGCCGCCGCCCCGGCCGCTGGCACGTGCACCCGTCGTTCTCGGTCAAGGGGGCCGGGACGCTGCTCGGGCCGGGCGAGTGGATCACGGTCGAGGAGAACCCGGACGGCTTCAGCAACCCGGTGACCCTGGAGGGCGGCAGCACCGTCAACCTCGAGAACTACCAGCTGCCGTTCACCTGGATCTGGCTGGTGCTGACCTTCCTGATCGGCATGGGCTGGATGATCTACTGGACCTTCACCAAACGGACGGTCACCAACCTGGCCGTGACCAGCCAGATCCCGCTCAACACGGACGGGATGGAGTACGGGCTGATCACGAAGAAGGACCACCGCAACATGAACTGGTTCGCGCTGGGGACGGCCCTGCTGCTGGTGGCCGGCTGGGTGTACCAGGCGGCGGCCTTCCCGACCAAGATGCCCCAGCAGATCTTCCAGTTCGCGCCCCCCGACCCGGCGATCGCCAAGATGCCGGTGTTCGCCGAGGCGGGGGTGGGGACGGCCAGCTCCGACAGCGGCACCCAGACCCTGACCATCCAGGC
>CALGFH010000433.1 GCA_937881255.1 uncultured Actinomycetes bacterium | reverse complement strand
GGTGGGACCCCACCGCCGTCCTCAACGACACCGAGGTCGCCATCGGCGACATCGGCAACCGCCTGGCCGTCGACCCCGCCGGCCGGTCGTTCGTCGTCACCGCCCGCACCACCAACGGCGCCTCCCTCTGGATGATCAACCGCCAGGAGAAGTCGGTCAGCTACCTCACCTTCCCGACCCCCAACGCCTTCGACGCCGACCCCAGCTTCGCCAGCCGCTGACCCGGGGCTGTGGACAGGCCGGAGCGATGGCCGGGCGACCCGGCTAGCCTCCGGGCATGTTCCTCGTTGATGCCCTGATGGGGTTGCTGCGGCCGGCCAGGTGCCTGGCCTGTGGGGTGCCGGTGGCGTGGCCGTGCTGCGCCGGCTGCCTGCCGTCGGAGCCGGGGGCGGTCGGGCCGTGGCTGCTGGCCGCCGACCCGGAGGTGGAGCTGTGGACCCTCGGCCCGTACCGCGACGCCCTCCGCACGGCGGTGCTGGCCGGCAAGCTCGACGGCCAGCCGGCCGCCCTGGACGAGCTCGGCCGTCGCCTCGGCGCCGCCCTGGCCGTCGCCGGGGCCGGGGCCGACCTGGTCACCCACATCGCCGCCGGCCGGGTCGCCGGCCCGCCCCGGGACCACGCCCGGCGGATCGCCGGCGGTGTCGCCACCGCCCTGGGCCTGCCCCTGGTCGACCTGCTCGCCCCGGCGGGCGGCCGCGACCTGGGCCGCGCCCGCCGGGTGGCCCGCGCCAGCCCTCCGCCCCGGCCGCCCCCGGCGCCTCGCCACCGCCTCGCCGGCGGGCGGGTCCTGCTGGTCGACGACCTCGCCACCACCGGCGGCACCCTCGCCGCCGCGGCCGCCACCCTCCGCTGGGCCGGCGCCCGACAGGTCGAGGCCGCCGTCCTCGCCGCCGCCCCGTCCGCCGTCGCCGGGTCCGCCGCCGCCGCATCCCCGTTCGGGCTCGGCTCCGGTCCCGGCTGGCTCGGCCGGCCCCGCTGAGCAGGGCTGTCCGGCCCCGACCACCGGGCCGTTGGCCGGATCCGCCCTGCTCACGCAGGTCGCATTGTGTGGTTGTGACCCGTTTTCGTGTGTAGAATCCGGCCAATACGACCAGCGGGCGATGAAGGAGGATGGCCCGCATGCCGAGTGGTCTGGCAGGCGGAGCTATGTGGCCCGTTCGGGTTGCAAGGCTCGATGGGGGGGGTATGGCCGGTTCGCGATCATGTCCGGCTACCGGGTTGGGAGTTGCCCATGCAGGTGACGGTGAAGGGGAAGAACACGACCGTGCCCGAGAAGGTCCGCGCGCGGGCGGAGCACAAGCTGACCAAGCTCCAGCGGTTCGACGACCGCATCCTCGCCATGGACGTCGAGTTCTCTGAGGAGCGGAACCCGCGGGTGGCCGACCCGCACCGCGTCGAGGTCACCCTGACCACCAAGTCCGGTCTCGTCCGAGCCCATGCCAACGCCACCGACCCGGCCTCCGCCGTCGACCAGGTCGTCGATCGTCTCGAACGCCAGGTCAAGAAGCTCAAGGGCCGCCGGGTCGACCGCACCCAGCACGCCGACGGGGTCAAGGCGATCCCGCCGCTGCCCGTCGACGAGCTCCCGGATGGCCCGGGGACACCCGGCCCGGCCGGGCAGGGCCAGGGTGGTCCTGTGGACGACGATGAGACTGACCAGGCCCAGGTCGTGTACCGTCGCCCTGACGGCGACTCCGGGCCCGGTGAGCAGGAACCGTGAGCAGCCAGCAACGAGCCAGGGGGGTCCGGGGGCTCATGCCGCAGCCGGCCGCCCCCGGCGGGATCAGGGAGTGAGAGGGGAGAGCGTGGCCGACGACCGGCAGGCGCGACCGCGGGGCGCAGGTGATGCCATCCGCGTGCTGATCGTGGACGACCACGCGTTGTTCCGCCGTGGGCTCGAGATGGTGCTCGAGCAGGAGGACGACGTCGAGGTCGTGGGGGAGGCGGGCGACGGCGCCGAGGCCATCGAGAAGGCCCAGGAGCTCATGCCCGACGTGGTGCTGATGGACGTCCGCATGCCGCGCCGCAGCGGCATCGAGGCGACCCAGACCATCAAGGACCTCATCCCCCACGCCAAGATCCTGATGCTGACCATCTCCGACGAGGAAGCCGACCTGTACGACGCCATCAAGGCCGGCGCCAACGGCTACCTCCTCAAGGAGATCTCGATCGAGGAGGTCGCCAACGCGATCCGCTCGGTCGCCCAGGGCCAGTCGCTGATCTCGCCGTCGATGGCCTCCAAGCTCCTCAACGAGTTCGCCACCATGGTCAAGCGGGCCGACGAGAAGCAGCAGGTCCCGACCCCGCGGCTCACCGAGCGCGAGATGGAGGTCCTCAAGCTCGTCGCCAAGGGCCACAACAACCGCGACATCGCCAAAGAGCTCTACATCTCCGAGAACACCGTCAAGAACCACATCCGCAACATCCTCGAGAAGCTGCACCTGCACTCGAGGATGGAAGCGGTGGTGTACGCGGTCCGCGAGAAGCTGCTGGAGATCAAGTAGCGGCCGCCGATGGCCACCGTTCTGGCACTTGACGTCGGCGGGACCAAGCTGGCCGCCGCGGTGGTCGACGACAGCGGGCGCATGCTGGGTCGTGGCCGGGTGCCCTCGCCGACCGACCCCGACCCCGAGCTGCTGTACGAGGCCCTGCTGGCCTGCGCGGCCGCGGCCCTCCGGGGGGCCGACGTCATCCCCGGCGACCTGGACGGCATCGGTGTGGCCGCCGCCGGGCCCATGGTGTGGCCGTCGGGCGAGGTCTCCCCGCTCAACATGCCCGCCTGGCGCGGCTTCCCCCTCCGCAAGCGCCTGGCCGAGGAGTTCGCCAGCGAGCGCGTCCTGATCCACAACGACGCCGTCGGGCTCACCGTGGGCGAGCACTGGAAGGGCGCCGGCTCCGGCACCTCCAACCTGCTCGGCATCACCGTCTCCACCGGGGTCGGCGGCGGCCTGATCCTCGACGGCCGCCTCTACCACGGCTTCAGCGGCAACGCCGGCCATATCGGGCACGTCGTCGTCGAGCTCGACGGCCCGGCCTGCGCCTGTGGCGGGCGCGGCTGCCTGGAGGCGATCGCGTCGGGGCCCAACGCCGTGCGCCACGCCCTCGACGACGGCTGGCGGCCCCGGCCCGGGGTCGTCGCCGACGGGGTCGCCCTGGCCGCGGCCGCGGCGGCCGGGGACGAGGTCGCCCTGCGCAACGTGGCCAGGGCCGGGCGGGCGGCGGGGACGGCCATCGCCTCCTGCGCCAGCCTGCTCGACCTCGAGGTGGTGGCCATCGTCGGCGGGTTCTCCCAGTCCGGCCCGTCCTTCTGGGAGCCGCTCCAGCGGGCGTTCACCACCCACGCCGGCTTCCCGTTCGCCGCCGCCTGCCGGGTCGTCCCCGGCCAGCTGGGCGAGGCCGCCGGCCTGCTCGGCGCGGCCGCCTTCGTGCTCGACCCCGATCGCTACGGCTGGGACCCCGACCCGGCCACCGGTCACTAGAATGGGACTTTGGCTGCGAACTGAATCCGGCGGGTGATGGTCGGCCCGCCGGTCTGAGGAGGATCCGACCCGTGGTGCTGTCCAAGGTCCTGAGCTTTGGCGAAGGCAAAGAGCTGCGTCGCTGTCAGGCGATGGTGCCCGAGATCAACGCGTTCGAGCCGGCGATGCAGGAACGCTCCGACGCCGAGCTGCGCCAGCTCACCGACACCTTCCGCAAGCGGCTGGCCGACGGCCAGTCCCTCGACGACCTGCTGCCCGAGGCGTTCGCGGCGGTGCGCGAGGCCAGCGTCCGCACCCTGGGCAAGCGTCACTTCGACGTCCAGCTGGTCGGCGGGGTGGCCCTGCACGGCGGCCACATCGCCGAGATGAAGACCGGCGAGGGCAAGACGCTGACCTCGACCCTGCCCGCCTACCTCAACGCCCTCACCGGCGAGGGCGTGCACATCATCACCGTCAACGACTACCTGGCCAAGCGCGACGCCGAGTGGATGGGCGTCATCCACCGCTTCCTCGGCCTGAACGTCGGGGTGATCCTGGCCACCATGCAGCCCCAGGAGCGCCGGCCGGCCTACGACGCCGACATCACCCACGGCACCAACAACGAGTTCGGCTTCGACTACCTGCGCGACAACATGGCCGTGTTCACCGAGGACCTGGTCCAGCGGGGCCACGCCTACGCCATCGTGGACGAGGTCGACTCGATCCTGGTCGACGAGGCCCGCACCCCGCTGATCATCTCCGGGGCGACCGAGCAGGGCCACCAGTGGTACCAGCAGTTCGCCCGCCTGGCCCCGAGGCTCCAGCGCGACGTCCACTACGAGGTGGACGAGGGCAAGCACACCGTGGCCATCAACGAGGCCGGGATCGCCAAGGTGGAGGAGATCCTCAACATCGAGAACCTCTACGACGCGATCAACACCCCCCTGGTCCACCACCTGCAGAACGCCATCCGGGCCAAGGAGCTCTACAAGCGCGACGACGAGTACATGGTGCGCGACGGCGAGGTCCTGATCGTCGACGAGTTCACCGGGCGGGTGCTGGAGGGCCGGCGCTACTCCGAGGGGCTGCACCAGGCCATCGAGGCCAAGGAGTCGGTCCCGATCAAGGACGAGAACCAGACCTACGCCACCATCACCCTGCAGAACTACTTCCGGATGTACGACAAGATCTCGGGGATGACGGGCACGGCCAAGACCGAGGCGGCCGAGCTCAACCACATCTACAAGCTGGGCGTGGTCGAGGTCCCGACCAACAGGCCGATGATCCGCCAGGACCACGGCGACGTGATCTACAAGACCGAGCAGGCCAAGTTCGAGGCCCTGGCCGACGAGATCGCCGAGCGCCACGAACAGGGCCAGCCGATGCTGGTCGGCACCGTGTCCATCGAGAAGTCGGAGCGGGTCAACCGCCTGCTCGAGAAGCGGGGCATCAAGGCCGAGATCCTCAACGCCAAGCACCACGAGCGCGAGGCCCACATCATCGCCCAGGCCGGCCGGGTCGGCGCCGTCACCGTGGCCACCAACATGGCCGGGCGCGGGGTCGACATCATGCTCGGCGGCAACGTGGAATACCTGGCCGAGGAGTCGCTGCGGGCCAAGGGCATGGACCCGCTGGAGACCCCGCCCGAGGAGTGGAACGCCGCCCGGCAGGCGGCCATCGAGGAGAAGACCCGCCAGGTCGCCGACGAGCACCAGCAGGTCGTCGACCGGGGCGGGCTGGCCGTGCTCGGCACCGAGCGCCACGAGTCCCGCCGGATCGACAACCAGCTCCGCGGCCGCTCCGGCCGCCAGGGCGACCCGGGCGAGTCGCGCTTCTACCTGTCCCTCGAGGACGACCTGATGCGCATGTTCGCCACCAAGACCGTCGGCAACCTGATGGAGCGGCTGTCCCTGCCCGACGACGTGCCCATCACCCACAAGCTGGTGACCAGGGCGATCGCCAACGCCCAGCGCCAGGTCGAGTCGCAGAACTTCGAGCGCCGCAAGAACGTCCTCAAGTACGACGAGGTCATGAACAAGCAGCGCCAGGTCATCTACGAGACCCGCCGCCGCATCCTGGAGGGCGGGGACGAGCTGCGCGACCAGACCCTCGGCTTCCTCGGCGACGTGGTCAGCAGCCTGGTCGCCGAGTACTGCCCCCAGGGCGTCTACCCCGAGGAGTGGGACTTCGAGGGCCTGTTCAAGGCGATCGGCCAGCTCTACCCGACCCAGATCGAGCCCGACACCCTCGACCTGGACGGCCTCGACCACAACGAGTTCGAGAACCTGCTCCTCGACGACGCCGAACGGGCCTACAAGGAGCGCGAGGCCGAGTTCGGCGCCGACCTGCTCCACGCGCTGGAGCGCCGGGTCCTCCTGACCGTCCTCGACCGGCACTGGCGCGAGCACCTCTACGAGATGGACTACCTCCAGGAGGGCATCGGCCTGCGCGCCATCGGCCAGCGCGACCCCCTGGTCGAATACCAGCGCGAGGGCTTCGACATGTTCGTGGCCATGCAGGACTCGATCAAGCGCGAGGCCGTCGCCTACGTCTTCAACGCCTCCATCCAGGTCGTCGAAGAGCAGGACGAGCGCCGCCAGGCCCCCGCCCCCCAGCCGACCCAGCTCTCCTCCGCCGCCACCGAAGCCGAAGAGCGCGCCGCCCCAACCCAGCCCACCCAGCGCCCAGGCGGCAAGAAGGTCGGCCGCAACCAACCCTGCCCCTGCGGCTCAGGCAAGAAATACAAGCTCTGCCACGGCGCCGCCACCCCCCGCGTCTAGCGTCGCCTCCGTTCCAGGCAACGCCCCCTCCCGGCGGCCATCACCGCGGTCCGGAGGTGGCGGGAACCCCGTCAGGGACGAGTTGCCGCTGGTCGGCGGTCCGCCGCGAGCCCCGAAGGCGGCCGGCGGTGCCGCTGCGCGGAAGGGGCTGAAGGGCGGCCAGGGGTCCTGAGGCTGCTTGGGCGGCCGCTCTCCGC
>CALGFH010000432.1 GCA_937881255.1 uncultured Actinomycetes bacterium | reverse complement strand
CACCCGCCCGGTCCTGGACGACCTGGCCGCCCGCGGCTGGGCCACCTGGACGGCGGACGACCGGGCCGCCGCCACGCCAGCCGACGCCCCGGCCGCTGACGGTCAGCCCGGCTGGCCGTCGTGGGGGATGGTCCGCAGGACCTTGGCCGGGGACCCGGCGACGATCGTGTAGGGCTCGACGTCGCCCATCACCAGCGAGCCCCCGCCGACCACCGCGTGGGCGCCGATCCTGCACGGCCCGAGGACCATGGCGTTGCTGGCCACCCAGGCCCCCTCGCCGATGACGATGTCGCGCCCGGAGCGCGGGATGGCGAGCTGGCGCTCCCGCCCGAAGGTGTTGATGTCGTGGGTGCCGGTGAGGACCGACACGTTGTGGCCGAAGAAGGCGTACTCCCCCACCGTGATCGTGCCCGAGCCCACGTTGAACAGGGCGTTGTTGACCACCGCGGTGGGGTGGATGTCCAGCTTCGACCGGTCCCCGTGGACCAGGTACTTGTACATCTCCACGTGGGCCTCGGGGCCGGCCTGCCTCGGGTCCTGCTCGGCCAGCACCTGGCGCAGCGGCTCCCGCAGCCAGCGGCCGAGCAGCCGCGCCATCAAGCGGTCAAGGGTCGACATCGCGCCTCCTGTTCCTCACCCTCCAAGCCGGTTCGCCCGAAGCCGCCTCAGCATCGCATCCAGGGTCGCCGACCCGGAAGTCGGGGCACCGCCCCGCGCTACCGGCGGCCGGCGGGCGCGCCCACCGACGGCCGGAGCCACAGCGAGGCCTGGCTCGGCTGCATGGTCTGGTCGACCACGGCCAGCAGCTCGCCGGTCAGGGTGGTCAGGTCGACCTGGTCCCGCAGCCGGCCGCCGAACGCCTCGATCATCTGGGCGGCGTCGTGGCGGCGCCGGTTGAAGCGCCGGTCGACCGCGGCCTGGACGCGGCGGCGGACCGGCTGGAACAGCCCGGCCACGGCCAGGGTCGCGCCGGCCACGGCCAGGCTGGAATCCTGGCCGAGCAGCTGGCCCAGCCCCAGGGCCACCACCGCATAGCCACCGGCCAGCAGCAGCGTCAGCAGCCCGTAGGCCAGGGTCCGGCTGATGATGCGGTCCAGGTCATACAGCCGGTAACGCAGGATCGACGCCCCGAGGGCCAACGGCAGGATGGCGACGTAGATCCCCACCACCCAGCCGACCACCACCGGGCTGGTGCCAAGGGTGAACGCCGGCAGGAGCACCAGCGACCCCAGCAGGATCAGCGCGGCCGCCAGGGCAACCCAGCGCAGCTGCTGGCGCTCGGTCCCGCGGGCGCGGCGGAACCGCACCACCAGCGACCCGGCACCGACCACCACGGCGAGGTTCGTCACGGCGAAGGCCAGCTGGTAGACGACCACCAGGACACCGCCGAGCCCGCTGAGGTCGAACGGGTTGTCGGGCGCCCGGGCGGCCTGGTCCAGGGCCGGGGGCGCGAGCACGATCGCCAGCAGGCTGACCACCGGCGCGGCCACCGCCGCCCGGGCCCACCAGCGCCAGCGGGGCGAGGGCAGCGACCCGGTCGGCGTGAGCAGCAGCACGAAGCCGAGCACGGCCAGGAAGGGGATGAAGATCGCGGGAAGGTACAGGCTCACCTCCCGGGCGCCCGGCAGCGTGCCCGGCCGGGCCAGCAGCCCGTAGTCCGCATAGGCCGAGGCCACCCCGCTCGCGTTCAGGCAGAGACCGGCGGCCAGCAGCAGCCACCCCACCGGGTGCCGGGGCCGCCGGCTGGCCAGCACCGCCCCCACCGTGGCCGCGCTCACCGCCGCCAGCACCGGCGCGGCGACCCCGGCCCCGAGCGGGGCCAGGTCGACCCGCCCCACCTGGCGCAGCAGGCGGTCCAGCCACCAGATCACCGCCAGCCCGGCCATGGCCAGCCCCCACAGCGCCCAGGCCAGCCCCGCCGCCCACCGCGGCGGTTCGCGGACGACCTGGCCCCCGGCGGTCACGCCCTCGTTCCCCCGCCCATGCACCCTCCGGCCTCGACCGTCGTCGCTCCCGCCAGGTTGCCCGGCCTCCGTCCGGCCAGCGTTACGGACGCACGCCGGCTTGGCTCAGATCAGTGCCCGGAGGGCGAGGGCGTCCCGGCGGAGCTGGTCCTCGGGGAGGTCGGGCCGCTCGCCCTCGGGGAACGGCAGCGGCCCCCCGGGCGCCGGGTCGTCCGCGTACCGCGGCACCAGATGGGTGTGCAGATGCGGCACGACGTTCCCGAGGAGCTGGTAGTTCAGCTTGACCGGCTGGTAGTGCCGTTCCAGGGCCGACCCCACCCGCAGCACCTCACGCCAGTACCCGTCCGCCTCCTCCTCGTCCAGCTCGGTCGGCTCGGCGACGTGCCGTCCGCGCCAGATGACCACCGTGTACCCGCGCTGCCAGGACCTCCGCTGGAGGTAGCCGTCACTGAAGCGCCCCTCCAGGACCCGGACGCCGTACTCGTTCGCCTCCGGCCGCCCCTGCCCGCACATCGGGCAGTCCTTGCCCCGCCGCCGCTCCGCCCAGTCCGATGGCCAGGTCGCGTCCATCTCTCCCACCTCCAGCCGCCGTTCGCGGTCATCCCATCATGGGGAGCTTGCCTCGTAGACTGAGCCGTCGTCACGAGGGAGGGGAGCGACGTGGGCGATCCGCTGAACGAGCAGGCCGAGACGCTGGTGGCACTTCGGCAGGTGGTGGAGGCCGCCGGGCCGTACCTGGACGGGTTGCCGAAGCGACTGGTCTACGACCGTGCCGCCGAGCCGCTGCTTGGCGAGCTGGGCGGGGCGCTGCCGGAGCAGGGCGCGGGCACCCAGGCGGCGGTCGAGCGGCTGCTGGCTGTCGGGACGGCGACCGCGACCGCCTCGGCGGGACCGCGGTTCTTCCACTTCGTGATCGGCGGGTCGACGCCGGCGGCGCTGGCCGCCGACTGGCTGGTCTCGCTGCTGGACCAGAACGCGTTCGTGCGGGCCTCCTCCCGCCTGGCCGACGCGGCCGAGACGGTCACCCTGGACTGGCTGCGGCAGCTCGTCGGCCTGCCGGCGGGCTGGGGCGGCGCCCTGACGGCCAGCGCCACCTTCGCCAACCTCACCGGCCTGGCTCTGGCCACCCACTGGTGGGCCGAGCGGCACGGGGTGGACGTGACCTCGGCGGGGCTGGCCGGGCTGCCCCGGATGCCGGTCCTCGCCGGCGGGTACGTGCACCCCAGCGCCCGCAAGGCCCTGCAGCTGCTCGGCCACGGCAAGGACACGGTCGAGGTGTTCACCCGCGACGAGGTCGGCCGGATCGACCTGCCCGCGGTCCGGCGGCGGCTGGAGGAGTTCGACGGCGCCCCCGCCGTCCTGGTCGCCACCGCCGGCGAGCCCAACGCGGGCGAGTTCGACCCGCTGGCCGACCTGGCCGACCTGGCCGCGGAGCTCGGCGCCTGGCTGCATATCGACGGCGCCTTCGGGCTGTTCGCCGCCCTCTCCCCGCGCACCGCCCACCTCACCGCGGGCATGGAGCGGGCCGACTCGATCGCCGCCGACGCCCACAAGTGGCTCAACGTCCCCTATGAGAGCGGCTTCGCCCTCGTCCGCGACCCCGCCCGGCTCGGCCCGGCGTTCGGCATGCCCGGGGCGGCCTACCTCCCCGGCCCCGACGACCCCCGGGGCGGCTACGGCCTCCTCGGCCCCGAGTCGTCCCGCCGGGCCCGCGCCCTGCCCATCTGGGCCACCCTGGCCGCCTACGGCCGCGACGGCTACCGGGCGCTGGTCGAGCGCCACTGCGACCTGGCCGCCCACCTCGCCGCGGCCGTGGACGCCGCCCCGGACCTCGAGCGCCTGGCCGAGGTCCCGCTCAACGTCGTCTGCTTCCGCTACCGCCCGCCCGGCCTGTCCGAGCCCGAGCTCGACGCCGTCAACCGCCGCCTCGCCGAGGCCCTCCTTGACGACGGCCGGGTGTTCGCCGGCGGCACCGTCTACGCCGGCCGGGCCGCCCTCCGCCCCGCGATCAGCAACTGGCGCACCACCGCCGCCGACCTCGACCTCCTGGTCGAGGTCGTCCGCGAGCTGGGCGCC
>CALGFH010000431.1 GCA_937881255.1 uncultured Actinomycetes bacterium | reverse complement strand
TCGGCGGCGGCCCGGCCGGCCGGCGGCCGCCGGAGTTCTTCCGCTGGAAGCACGCCGACAACCCGTTCGGGCCCTCGTTCATGCTCCTGGCCGAGGCCGACGGCCGGGTCGTCGGGCTCCGCGCGTTCATGCGCTGGCGCTTCATCGTGGACGGGCGGGAGCTGTCGGCAGTCCGTGCCGTCGACACCGCCACCCATCCCGAGTACCAGGGCATTGGCGTGTTCTCGAGGCTCACCAGGGCCGCCCTCGAGGCCCTGGCCGGCCAGGTCGACCTGGTGTTCAACACGCCCAATGACGCCAGCCGGCCCGGTTATCTCAAGCTGGGCTGGCGCGAGGTCGGCCGGGTCCCGGTCGCCCTCCGGGTCCGCCGGCCGGTCCGGTTCGGCCGCGGGCTGCGACGGCCCACCGGCCAGCCGCCGGCCAGGCCGCCGGTCGACGCCGAGCCGGCGGCGCGGGTGCTGGAGCGGGCGGACGAGGTCGCCGGCGTGCTGGCCCAGGTGCGCCCCCGCGAGGGGCGCCTGAGCACGCCCCGGGACGTCGGCTACCTGCGCTGGCGCTACGGCGCCGCGCCGCTGCTCGACTATGCCGGGGTGGCCGAGGATGACGCCGGCGGCCTGCGCGGGCTGGCCCTGTTCCGGGTGCGGCCGCGGGGCGCGCTCTGGGAGACCACCGTGGCCGAGGTGCTCGTACCCGACGGCGACCGCCGGACCGCCCGGAGGCTGCTGGCCAGGGTGGCCAGGGCGGCCGCGGTGGACCACCTCACTCTGCGCGCCCCGGCCCTGACCGCGGCGTCGGCCGGGTTCCTGCCCACCCCCGGCGGCATCTCCTTCGTGGTCAAGCCGTTGCGCGACGACCTCGTGCCCGACCCGTCGACCCTGGGCGCCTGGGCGCTCTCCCTGGGCGACCTCGAGGTGTTCTGACGGTGCAGCAGCCGACGGCTCCGGTCCAGACCCGCGTGCGGGTGATCGCCGGCAGCAGCCTGCTCGGGGCGGTGGTGACCGTGCTCGGCCTTCTGCTGATGTGGGCGCTGCGGGTGGACAGCATCTGGGTGGTGCTGTTCCTGGTCCCGATCCTGCTCGCTGCCACCGCGCCGGCGCTGGCCAGGCAGGCGGCCAGGGACCGGGACCGGCGGCTCTTCCAGCTGCTGCTCCTGGCCCTGGTCCTCAAGCTGGTCGGGTCGCTGGTCCGCTACTACGTGTCGTTCGAGATCTACGGGGGGCTGGTCGACTCGGCCCTCTACCATGAGGTCGCCGCCGGGCTCTCCGAGCAGTACCGGAGCGGCAACTTCGACACCGGACTGACCTCGCTGAGCGGCACCAACTTCGTCCCGTTCTTCACCAGCCTGGTGTACACGGTCATCGGCCCCAACATCTTCGCCGGGTATCTGCTGTTCGGCTGGCTGGCCTTCTGGGGCACCTTCTACATCTACCGGGCCTTCACCATCGCGATGCCCGGCGGGAACCGCCGCAGCTATGCCTACCTGCTGTTCTTCCTGCCGTCGCTGCTCTACTGGCCCTCCAGCATCGGCAAGGACGCCTGGATGCTGTTCACGCTCGGGCTGGCCGCCTATGGGGTGGCCCGGATCCTCACCGGGCGGGTGCTGCGTGGCGCGGTCGTCGCCGGCACCGCCCTGTGGCTGGCCGCGCTGGTCCGCCCACACGTTGCCGGCATGGTCGGCCTCGGCCTGGCGGTCGCCTACATGGTCGGCCGGACCCGGTCGCGGGCCGGCTGGCAGGCGGCGGTCATGAAGCTGCTCGGGCTGGCCGCCGTGATCGTGCTGGCCGCCCTCCTGCTGAGCCAGACGACGGCCTTCCTGAAGGACAGCGGCCTCGACCCCGAGGACGGCGTGGCCTCGGTGCTCAGCGAGAACCGGGAGCGGACCGAGCAGGGCGGGTCGAGCTTCGGCACCCCACGGCCCGGCATCTCCCCGGTCCAGCTGCCCGTCTCGGTGGTGACCATCCTGTTCCGGCCCTTCCTGTTCGAGGCCAACAGCATCCAGGTGCTGATCACGGCCCTGGAGAGCACCGTGCTGCTGGTGCTGACGGTGCGGCGGATCCGGCCGATCGGGCGGGCGGTGCGGAGCTTCCGGCGGCTGCCGTACGTGACCTTCGTTGTGGTGTACGGGCTGCTGTTCATCGTCGCCTTCTCCAGCATCGGCAACTTCGGGATCCTGGCCCGCGAACGCTGCCAGCTGCTGCCGTTCTTCCTGGTCCTGCTGGCCGTCCCCGGGGTCAGGGGGCGCCGCCCGAGCGCGCCGGCGACCACCACCAGCCAACCGATCCGGAGGGCCGATGCCGGTCAGCTCGTTCGCGCGTAAGGCCGTCAAGGCGGCCGTCCTGCCCGGTGGCTTGGTCACCGGGCGGCGGCCCGGCGACGTGGTCGTGCTGCTGTACCACCGGGTGGTGGGGGCCGGGGGCGAGATCGACATGCCGCCGGGGCTGTTCGAGCGCCAGCTCGAGGTGATGGCCGCCCAGGACCGGGTGCTGACCCTGGACCAGGCGGTGGCCGGCGACCCCGAGGGCGGGGTGGTGGTCAGCGTCGACGACGGCTACCGGGACTTCCACGACACGGTGCTGCCGCTGCTGGTCCGCCACCGGGTCCCGGCCGTGCTGTACCTGGCCACCGGGCTGGTGGCCGGGGAGGGGGACGGGCCCGACGACCCCGACGCCCTGACCTGGTCGCAGCTGGCCGAGGCGGTCGCCACCGGGCTGGTCACGGTCGGCTCCCACACCCACGGCCACGTCGACCTGGCCCGGGCCCCCGAGCAGGTCTGCCGGGACGAGATGACCCGCTCCCGGGACCTGATCGAGGACCGCCTGGGGGTCGCCTGCCGCCACTTCGCCTACCCGTGGGCGGTCGGCTCGCCGGCCGCCGACCGGCTGGCCAGGGAGCTGTTCGACTCGGCCGCGCTCGACGCCTGGCGGACCAACCGGGCCGGGTCCACCGACCCCTGGCGCCTGGGCCGGACCCCGCTGCTGGCCAGCGACGGCCTG
Organism: uncultured Actinomycetes bacterium; assembly: GCA_937881255.1. GTDB lineage: Bacteria > Actinomycetota > CALGFH01 > CALGFH01 > CALGFH01 > CALGFH01. The sequence goes on along the minus strand of CALGFH010000431.1, from coordinate 1,206 downwards.
GCCTTCTTCAAGGCCAAGCTCCAGGGCCGCCTGGACGGCGAGGCCCTGGCCTACCGACTCCTCGGCCGCGGCCCCTGGAGGCGCCCATGAGGTCAGCCCCCCCGGTCCGGGTGGCCCACCTCACCACCACCGACCTGACCCTGCGCTACCTGCTCCTGGGCCAGCTCACGCGGCTGCGCGAGGAGGGCTACGAGGTCACCGGCATCAGCGCCCCCGGGCCCAACACGGCCGCCATCGAGGCCGCCGGAATCCGGCACCTGGCCTGGCGCAACGCCACCCGGAGCTGGAACCTCGGGGCCGACCTGCGGGCCTTCGCCGAGCTGGTGCGGCTGCTGCGGCGCGAGCGCTTCGACCTGCTCCACACCCACAACCCCAAGCCGGGGGTGATCGGGCGGGTCGCGGCCCGGCTGGCCCGGGTGCCGCTGGTCGTCAACACCGTCCACGGCCTGTACGCCACCCCCGAGGACCGGCCGGCCAAGCGGGTGCCCGTGCTCGCCCTCGAAGGCCTGGCCGCCCGCTGCTCCGACCTGGAGCTGTACCAGAGCGAGGAGGACCTGCGCTGGGCCAGGCGCATCCGGCTGGTCCCGGCCGGGCGGAGCGAGCTGCTCGGCAACGGCACCGACCTCAAGCGCTTCGACCCCGACCGGGTCGACCCCGAGCGGGTGGCCGCGCTCCGGGCCGAGCTCGGGCTGCCCCCCGGCGCGCTGGTCGTGGGGGCGGTGGGCCGGCTGGTGGCCGAGAAGGGCTACCGGGAGCTGTTCGCCGCCGCCCGGGCGGTGCGCCGCCGGCACCCGGAGGTGCGCTTCCTGGTCGTGGGCAGCCCCGACCTGGACAAGGCCGACGCCATCACCGAGGCCGAGCTGGCCGCGGCCGCCGAGGATGTCTGCTTCGCCGGCTGGCGCGACGACGTCGACGACCTGCTGGCCGTCATGGACGTGTTCGTGCTCGCCTCCTGGCGCGAGGGCATGCCCCGCTCGGCCATCGAGGCCGCGGCCATGGCCAAGCCGCTGGTCCTGACCGACATCCGCGGCTGCCGGGAGGTGGCCCGCCACGACCGCGAGGCCCTGCTGGTCCCGCCCCGCGACCCCGACGCCCTGGCCGGGGCCATCTCGCGCCTGGCCGCCGACCCGGCCCTCCGCGCCCGCCTGGCCACTGCGGCCCGGGCCCGCGCCCAGGAGCGGTTCAGCGAGGAGGCGGTGGCCGAGC
>CALGFH010000430.1 GCA_937881255.1 uncultured Actinomycetes bacterium | reverse complement strand
CCCTGGCCCCGGGGGCGAGGCTGGAGCTGCCCTGGCGGCCCGACTTCAACGCCCTGGTCTACGTGCTGGCCGGGTCGGGCACGGCCGGGACCAGGCGCCAGCCGGTCCGCATGGGCCAGCTGGCCGTCTACGGCCCCGGCGACGTGCTCACCGTCGAGGCCACCGGCGCCCAGGAGAGCCGCCACCAGCAGCTCGACGTCCTGGTCCTTGGTGGCCAGCCCATCCGCGAGCCGGTGGCCGCCTACGGCCCGTTCGTGATGAACACCCGCGCCGAGCTGATCCAGGCCTTCGAGGACTTCCAGGCCGGCCGCCTCGGCACCATCCCGGCCGAGCCCCACCCCGGTCATGAGATCCTTGATCGATGAACGTCAGCGTCGGGACCTTCAACCTCAACAACCTGTTCTCGCGGTTCAACTTCGAGGCCCAGGTCGACGAGGTGGTCGAGGACGACCCCGACAGCGGCCTGACCGCCACCTACACCTTCAACGACCCCGAGCGGTTCCAGCTCCGCACCTACCAGGGCCGCCTGGTCCACGGTAAGAACCCGGCCGACCAGGACACCATCGCCGCCCGGATCGCCGCCATGGACCTGGACGTGCTCTGCGCCCAGGAGGTCGAGGACATCGACACCCTGCGGTTCTTCGCCGCCCAGCGGCTGGCTGGCCGCTACCGGTTCCTGACCCTGCTCGAGGGCAACGACCCGCGGCTGATCGACCTGGCGGTGCTGTCCAAGCTGCCGCTGGGGCCGGTCGTCTCCCACCAGCACGCCGTCCACCCCGAGGACCCGGCCGAGCGGGTGTTCAGCCGCGACCTGCTCGAGGTCGACATCCTCCACCCGACCAAGGGGACGCGGCTGCTGACGGTGTTCAACAACCACCTCAAGAGCCAGTTCGTCCCCTTCGACCAGGACCCGGTGGCCGGCAAGCAGGCCGCCGACGACCGCCGGCACCGCCAGGCCGAGACCATCGAGCGGATCGTGGCCGCCCGCACCCGGCCCGACAGCCGCTACCTGATCGTCGGGGACCTGAACGACACCCCCGAGGCCCCGACCCTGGCCCCGTTCACCGCCTCCTCCCAGCTGCAGCTGGTGAACGGCCTGACCCAGCCCACCGAGACCCGCCCGCCCAAGGCCGACACCCCACCGCCGCCGGCGTCCGGGGCCTGGACCCACCGCTTCAAGCAGGCCGGCCAGCCGGCCCACTACGAGCTGTTCGACCAGATCTGGCTCAGCCCCGCCCTGGCCGCCCGCCAGACCGGCGCCTTCATCGACCGCCGCACCCGCCACGGCGGCGACGGCAGCGACCACGACCCCGCCTGGGTCACCCTCAGCCTCTAGACCTCGTCATCTCGTGCCGCCTCGGAACAGGTTGGCGATGAGGCCGGCCAGGGCCGTGAACAGGGCCGCGGCGGCGGGGGCGAAGAAGGCGGCGAACGGGATCCGGGTCGGGTCGCTCCCGGTCTCCATCACCGGCAGCGTGATCGCCAGGACCGTGGCCACGGCCCAGACGGCGAAGGTTCCCACCGTCAGCCCGATCCAGATGGGCTCCCAGGCAGCGCTCCCGCGGAGCCGACTCATGGCCAGGAGGAAGACCGTGGTGCCGATCCCGCCCCAGAACCAGGTGGTGAACGCGGCCACCGGCAGGTGCTGCTGCTCCGAGCCCGAGACCAGGTCGGGCGCGAAGACGCTGATCAGCAGGACGGCGACCCAGATGTCGCCGATCCCGATCGTGGCCCAGAGCATCCATGAGTGGTCGGCCGTGGTGTGCCGGCCGTGCTCGGGCGAGCCGCGCTCGTGCAGCTCCGACGTGGCCATCGTGACCCCCTTGGCTCGGAAGACCGGTTGCGGACCGAGCCTTCCGCGGGTCGCGGGGACGGTCAACGATTCGGTGGTGGCCGAACCGTCGGCCTCCCGGTCAGCCGGTGGCCTGGTCGGAGCGGATGGCGTCGAGCAGCGCGCTGGCGGCCGGGGTGCGCTGGTAGTGGACCATCCGGCCGCGGCGGTGGGCGGCGACCAGGGCGGTGTCCTTGAGGATCTTGAGGTGCTGGCTGACCGCGGCCGGGCTGAGGCCGAGCTGGGCGGCCAGCTGGGTGGTGGTCCTGGGGAGGGCCAGGGTGGCCAGCAGCGTGGCCCGGGTCCGGCCCACCAGGGCGCTGAGCGGGTCGGCCTGCTCGGCGCCCCGGTCCTCCCACAGCTGGGCCACGCCCCGGGGCGGGTAGATGAGGGCGGGCTGGTCGACGGCGCAGCAGTCGACGCTCAGGCTCGGCCAGGTGAAGGCGCAGGGCACCAGCACGATCCCGGTGCCGGCGAGGTCGAAGCGGTGGGCGCAGTGGTGGGGCTTGTCGATCTGGAGCAGCTCGCCGGTGAAGGCGATGTCGGGATGCAGGTTGGCCAGCACGCGGGCCAGGCCGCCGTCGGCGAACTGCTCCATCCGGTAGGCCAGGTCGGCGGTGCAGAGGGCGCGCACCTGCCGCCACACCGGCTCCACGGCGGCCCGCCAGTACCGCGCCAGCTCGTCGGCCACCGCCGGCAGGTGGGCGGCCGGGTCCTGGTACAGCGGCTCCAGGACGGCCGGGAGCGGCCGGCCCTCGCGGACCTTGTCGAGCTCGGCCCGCACCAGCGCCGGCGGGCTGGCCACGACCTGCTCGAGCTCGGCCTCCAGCGCCCCCCACGGCTGGGCCGGGGGCGGGAACAGGAACGCGGGCAGGTAGCGGCCGGTCGGGGTCAGCGCGGTCAGCAGCTCCAGCCGCAGCCCGTCCAGCCGGGGCCGGGCGGCCGACAGCCAGCGGCCGTACATGGGCTGGCGGGCGGGGTCCTGCAGCACCCGCAGGCTGGCCACCAGCTCCTCGATCGGCGAGTGGGCGAAGCGGACCCGGGCCAGGTCGCTGTGGGCGAGCACGATCTCGATCATCGACGCCGATCGTCGGCCATCGTCACAGGCTGAGGCAAGGATTCGGCTGGGACCGAATGCTTGTGCGGGGCGCCGGGCTGACGTTGGATGGCCGGGCCACCGGAGCGGGAAGGAGCTGGCCATGCGGATCGGCCTGACCGGGATCTTCGTCGACGACCAGGACCGGGCCGAGCGGTTCTACACCGAGGTGCTCGGGTTCCAGGTCAAGACCAGCGCCGCCTACGGCCCGGGCGAGCGCTGGCTGAGCGTGGTCTCGCCCGAGGAGCCCGACGGGGTGCAGCTGGTGCTGCACCTCACCGACGACCCGGCGCGGGCGTTCCGGGAGGCCAGCCGCGAGCTCGGCCGGCCGGTGATCTCGCTCACCACCAGCGACTGCGCCGGCGACGCCGAGCGGCTCAAGGCCAAGGGGGTGGTGTTCGTCAAGGAACCGAGCCGGATGGCCTACGGCGGCATGGACGCGGTGTTCGACGACACCTGCGGCAACCTGATCAACCTCCACCAGGACTGACCGGCAGCAGCTCGTCGATGCGCTCCAGGACCAGGTCGGGGGCGTCGCCGGGGGCGAGCCCCTCCAGGTCCCCTGGCTGGGTCTCGCCGGTCAGGACCAGGGCGGCGGTCACCCCGGCGTCCAGGGCCATGCGGATGTCGGTGGTCAGCCGGTCCCCGACCATCACGCAGTCGGCCGCCGCCACCCCCAGCCCGGACAGGGCGGCCGACAGCATGGCCGGGTCGGGCTTGCCGGTGGTGGTCTCGCAGGCCACGCCGGTGCAGGCCTCGATGGCGGCCACGATGGCCGCGCAGTCCGGCTCGCCCCGGCCGCCCGGGAAGGGGCAGTACCGGTCCGGGTTGGTCGCGACCAGCCGGGCCCGGCGGTGGAACCAGATGGCGTCGAAGGCGATCTGGAGCTTCTCGTAGGTGAAGGTGCGGTCGTAGCTGGCGACCACGACGTCGATCTCGGCCGGGTCGCTGGAGGTGCGGATGCCGGCCCGCTCGAGGGCCCGGATCAGCGGCGGCTCGCTGATCGGGTAGACGACGGCGTCCGGGGCGTTGTCGAGCAGCCAGCGGGTCATGGTGACGACGGTGTTGACGATCTCCTCGACCGGGGTCGGCAGCCCCAGCTCGCCCAGCTTGGCCGCGTACTGCTCCGGGTCCTTGGTCGGGTTGTTGGAGAGGAACCGCACCGGCAGGCCCAGCTCCCGCAGCCCCTCGATCAGCCGCCTGGCCCCCGGCAGCAGCTCGTCGCCCAGGTAGATGGTGCCGTCGAGGTCGAACAGGTAGGCCGCGAACGGGGGCATCGGGCGGTCAGGCCACGATCCGCAGGGGCTGTTCGAGCACGTCCTTGAGCTGGGACAGGAACCTGGCCCCGGTGGCCCCGTCGACCGCCCGGTGGTCGATCGACAGGGTCATGCGCAGCACCTGGCGGACCTCGATCTGCCCGTCGGCGGTCACCAGCGGCTCCGGCCCGGCCGCCCCGACGGCCAGGATGGCCGCCTCGGGCGGGTTGATCACGGCCGTGAACTGCTCGATCCCCAGCATCCCGAGATTCGACACCGTGAAGGTCCCACCGCCCATGTCGTCGCCGCCCAGCTTGCCCGCCCGGGCCCGCCCGGCCAGCTCCCCCGCCTCCCTGGCCAGCTCGGTGATGCGCTTGTGGTCGGCGTCGCGGACCACCGGGACCAGCAGGCCGCCGTCCACGGCCACCGCCACCCCGATGTGCACCCGCCGGTGCACCACCAGCTTGTCGCCGCCGAACGATACGTTGAGCTCCCGGTTGCCGGCCAGCAGCCCGGCGCAGGCCTTCACGATCAGGTCGTTGACGCTGACCTTGACGTCCTGGCCGCTCGCGGCCAGCTGCCGGTTGAGCTCGGCCCGCAGCCCCAGCAGCCGGGTCACGTCGACCCGGACGGTCAGGTAGAAGTGGGGCGCGGACTGCATGCTCTCGGTCAGCCGGCGGGCCACCACCCGGCGCATCGGGGTCAGCGGCACCTCCTCGACGTCACCGGCCTCGGCCGGGGCGGCGGGTTCCTCCCGGGCCGCCGGCTCCTCCGGGGCGGCCGCCGCCTCGACGTCGGCCACCCGGACCAGGCCGTCGGGGCCCGACCCGGTCACCGCGGCCAGGTCGACTCCGAGCTCGGCGGCCCGCCGTCGCGCCGCCGGGACCACCGGGACCGGCCCGGCCGGCGCCTCCCCCGAGGGCGCCGGGGCCTTCTCGGTGGCGGGGGCCTCACCGGCCGGGGGTGGGGCGGCCGTCTCGCCGCCGTCGGGACGGGCCGCTGCCTCCTCCGCCGGCTGGTCGCCGGGCGGGGCGCCGAGGATGCCGCCGAGCAGGTCCTCGGCCTCGGTCTCCAGGGTGGCGATGGGGGCGCCGACGGGAA
>CALGFH010000429.1 GCA_937881255.1 uncultured Actinomycetes bacterium | reverse complement strand
CGGCGGCAGCTGCGCGTACGACGGCGTGGTCATCGAGCCTCACCCCTTGGCGTCTCCGGGGTCCGATGCTGCCGCCCCGGTAGCCGCCGGGGCATCGCCCGGCCGGGATGATTTTCCCTGCCGCGCGACCAGGATCATCCCCTCGGGGTGACGACCGCCCGGCCGCCGGCCGTCACCGTGGTCCCCGGAATCCAGAGGACGCCGGGAAGGCAGGACGGTCGATGAAGGGCGTCGCGCTGGAACGGCGAGCAGGCCAAGGCGTCCGGCCGCACCAATGGCATCCGGATCCGGGCGGCCCGGGCGGCGGGCCTGGCCGAGGCCCAGACCTAGATCGACGTGGCCACCTTCGTGCAGTGGGTCAACGCCGAACGGAGCAAGGACGAGGCGCCGGCCGACTTCTACCGCGACCGCTTCCGCAAGGAGTTCCGGCCCGCCTTCGCGGCCTGGGAGGCGACCAGGCCGGCCGAGAACCCGGACGCCCCCCTAACCCCGTTCGCGATGCCGGAGTACCGGCTGGCCCCCCGGGACGTTCGTCCCTTGAGGGGCACGGGAGTGCAATCGTATTCATGCTAGGCTGGCGGTGATGTCGACCACCAAGGGGCGCCCCCCGGCGACGATGCGTGACATCGCGGCCGTGGCCGAGGTGTCCCAGAGCACGGTGTCGCGGGTGCTGAGCGGAACCCCGACCAGCGTGCCGATCGCCCCCGAGACCAGGGCGCGGGTCATCCGGGCGTCGCGCGAGCTCGGCTACCGCCCGAACCCGCTGGCCCGCGGTCTGCGGGGGGCGTCGACCAACCTGATCGGGGCCGTGGTCAGGGACTTCAGCGACCCCTTCTTCGCCGGGGCGATCGAGGCCCTGGTGGTCGAGTCGATGGCCCACGGCTACAACGTGGTCCTCGGCCATGTCCATGGCCGCCTCGACGAGGCGATCTCGCTGACCTCGGTGCTCGAGACCCGGCACACCGACGCCGTCGTCCTGCTCGGCGACCTCCAGGTGCAGCCGCAGCTCCTGGCCGACCTGCGCAGCTCCAGCGTGCCCGTGGTCGGCCTCTGGCAGGGGACCAGCCCGCTCGAGTTCCCGACCGCGGACAGCGACGACCGGGCCGGCATCCGGTCCGGCCTCGAGCACCTGGAGTCCCTCGGGCACCGGAGGATCGCCTTCCTGAGCGCCGAGCTGCTGGTCGACTACCGGGTGCGGGAGGACGCCTACGCCGACTTCATGCGCGACCGGTTCGGCGGCGTCCCGCCCGGCTACCTCGAGCGGTGCCCCAACACCCTGGCCGGGGGCGATGCCGCGCTCCGGCGCCTGCTGGAGCTGCCGGAGCCGCCAACGGCGGTGGCGACGTCGACCGACCTGACGGCCGTCGGCGTCCTGCACGCCGCCCACAGCCTCGGCACCATCGTCCCCGACCAGCTCTCGGTGGTGGGCTTCGACGACATCCTGATCGCCAGCCACACGGTGCCAGCCCTGACCACGCTGCGGATGCCGATCCAGGAGATCGTCGGCCATGCCGTGGCCCTGGCCATCGCCCTGGCCCGCGACCCCGAGGCCCCCCGCGAGCCGAGCCTTGAGGTCTTCAAGCCGGTCCTGATCGTCCGGGACTCAACCGCGCCCCCGCTGGCCTGACCCGCCCCAGGGTCAGCGGGGGATCCACACCCGCATCGCCCCGGCCCCCCGGTTGGCCCAGGCGAAGTACGGGATCGCGCCGGCCGACAGGCCGGGTCGGCGCCCGGCCACCGGGACCGAGATCCCGACGACGGCGTCGCCGAGGTCGGGCCGGGGAACCGCCGCGGGCTCCCGGCCGGGGTCCCAGCGCAGCTCCTCGAGCTCGGTCTCCGGTGGCAGGTCGGCCGACTCGACGCAGTAGACGAGCGGGCCCCGCGCGACGGCGACGCAGCCGCGGACGGCGTCGACCCGCGGGTCGGGCTCGACCACGCGGACCGGCATGTCGAGCTCCAGGACGACCGTGTCCCCGGCCGTCCAGCGCCGGGACAGCTCGGCCGTGCCCGGGCCGGGGGCGAGCGGCCCGGCCCCGCCGGGCCCGCTGAGCACCGCCGACCGGCACCATCCCGGGACCCGCAGGGACAGCGTCCACGGCTGCTCGGGGGCCTGGACGACCCGGACCGTCACCCGGCCGTGCCAGGGATAGCCGGTCTGGACGGCCAGCCGGGCGGTCCCCCCGGCGACCTCGGCCTGGAGCTCGCAGGTGGCGTACTGGTGGAGCTGGATCCCGCCGTCGTCGCTGGTCGCCAGGTACTGCTCCCAGGAGCTCAGCAGCCGCATCAGGTTGGGCGGGCAGCACGCGCACGGGTACCAGGGGGCGCGCTCGCCGTGCCCCGCCGGCTCCTCGGCGTGGTGGGTCCGGCGCTGCAGCGGGTTGACGTAGAAGAACCGGGTGCCGGTCAGGGAGATCCCGGACAGGACGCCGTTGTAGAGGGCCCGCTCGATGGCGTCGGCGTAGCCCGGCTCGCCCGTGGCCAGGAGCAGCCGCCAGGCGAGCAGGACGCTGGCGATCGCGGCGCAGGTCTCGGCATAGGCCCGGTCGGGCGGGAGCTCGTAGGGGTCGCCGAAGGACTCGTCGCGGTGGCGGCTGCCCATCCCGCCGGTCAGGTAGGTCCTGGTCCTGACCAGGTCGTCCCAGCGGCGCCGGACGGCGGCGAGCAGGGCGTGGTCGTCCAGCTCGACGGCGACGTCGACGGCCCCGCAGTCCAGATAGAGCTGCCGGACGGCGTGGCCGGCCACGGTCGGGGCGTCCCGCACGGGCGCGTGGTCCTGCCAGTAGGCGGCGCCGAAGCGTCCCTGGCCGAGCAGCCCCCGGCCCCGCAGGTCGAGCATCCTGGCCGCCAGGGCCAGGTAGCGCCGCTCGCCCGTGACCCGGGTCAGCTCGACCAGGGCCATCTCGATGCCCGGGTGCCCGTCCACCCCCTCCCGCCCGGCGGGCCCGAACTCGCGGTCGATCCGGTCGGCTGCCCGCACCGCGATGGCCAGGAGCCGGTCGTCGCCGAGCGCGCGGTGCCAGGCCACCGCCGCCTGGATGAGGTGGCCGATGCAGTAGAACTCGTGGCCCCAGGCGAGGTCGGTGTGGGGCGTCCCGCCCCTGACCACCTGGACGTAGCTGTTGAGGTAGCCGTCGGGGCGCTGCGCCGCCGCCACCACCGCGATCGCCTGGTCGGCGGCGGCCGCCAGGTCGGGGTCGGCGGCCCGGCCGAGCTCCCAGCCCACCGCCTCGAGCCACTTGTAGACGTCGGAGTCCAGGAAGGGGAAGGTCGCCCCCGAGGTGTCGGTCAGCGCCTGGTAGTGCCCGTCCCCGCCGGCCGCCAGGCGCAGGTTCCCCAGCGCCCCGGAGCGCTGGAGCTGGTCGAAGCCGTGGGGGAGGGTGCGCTGGCGGTTGGTCCGCTGCCGTTCGGCCAGGAACCCGTCGAAGATGGTGACCCGCGAGGGTTCCAGCGGGCGCCGGCCCGCCGTCGCCGTCGGCCGCCTGGCCTCGGTGCTCATTTCACCGCCCCGCTCATCAGGCCGGCCACATAGTGCCGCTGCAGGAGCAGGTAGACGAGCACGCAGGGGATGATCGAGATGGTGATGCCGGCCTGGAGCATCCCCCAGTCGGTGCCGCCAAGGCTGGTCTCGGTCCGGGCCGCGGCCAGGATCAGCGGCAGGGTGAAGCTCGACCCCCTGCTCATCAGCACCAGGGCGCCGAGGAACTCGTTCCAGGACATGATGAAGGCGAACAGGGCCACGGTGACGATCGCCGGCTTGGTCGAGGGGATGCAGACCCTGAGGAGGACCTGCCAGGACGAGGCCCCGTCGGTGACGGCCGCCTCCTCCAGCTCGCGGGGGACGGCGCTGAGGCTGTTGCGCATGATGTAGAGGCTGAACGGGAGCTGGATGGCGGTGTGGAGGATGGCCAGGCCGACCAGGGTGTTGGTCAGGCCGATCCGGGCGAACATCAGGAACATCGGCGTCAGCAGGGCCTGGTAGGGCACGATCAGGGCCAGCAGCAGGAAGACGAAGATGACCTCCTTGCCCGGGATCGGGAAGCGGGCCAGGGCGTAGGCCGCGGGCACGGTCAGGACCAGGGTGAAGGCGATCGTCAGCAGGGCGGTGCCGAGGCTGTTGGCCAGGTAGGTGGGGAGCCCCTGCTGGTAGGTCCAGAGCCGTTCGTAGCTGTCCATGCTCAGGGCATGGGGCAGGTAGGTCGGCGGCGAGGCGGCCGCCTCGGCGGTCGGCTTCAGCGAGGCCAGCACGGACATGACCAGCGGCAGGAGCATGACCGTGCAGATCGCGACGCAGACGGCGCCGAGCAGGTAGCGGGACCGGCCGGCGCGGGCGCGGATCGCCGCGCCGGTGGCCCGGGCCCGGCCCAGCTCCATGGTGGCGGTCACGCGTGGCTCCGGCGGGTCAGGAGCAGCTGGACCACGGTGAAGACCAGGATGGTCAGGGCCAGGATCATCGACAGGGCGGCCCCGTAGCCGAGCTTCAGGTACGGGAACGAGTTCAGGTACACGTAGAAGACCGAGGTCGCGGTCTCGTTCTGCGGCTGCCCGGCGGTCATGATGTAGAACTGGTCGAAGGCCAGCAGCGAGCCGATGACGCTGACCAGGGTCACGAGCAGCACCGTGCGCAGGGTCAGGGGCAGGATCACCCTGGTCACCCGCTGCCGGTAGCTGGCCCCGTCGACCAGGCTCGCCTCGGTGATCTCCCTGGGGATGGCCTGGATGGCGCCGACGAACAGGATCATCCCGAACCCGATGACCTTCCAGACGACCGAGGCGGTGATGGCCAGGTTCGACCGGCCGGCGTCCACCCCCAGCCAGAGGACGGGCTTGGAGATCAGCCCGAGGTCGGCCAGGGCCTTGTTGACCAGGCCGAAGTCGGCGCTGAAGAGCCAGTACCAGAGCAGGCTGGACACGCCGAGGCCGATCACCACGGGGATGAACACGGTCGTCCGGGTGATCCGGCGCAGGCGCGAGCTCTCCGAGGTCAGCAGGGCCAGCAGGTAGCCGCCAACGATCAGGACCGGGGTGATGATCGCGGTGTACTTCAGCGTGAAGGCGAACGACACCCAGAACTGGTCGTCGGCGAACGCCCGCTTGTAGTTGTCGAGCCCGACGTACTTCGCCGGGGTGATCAGGGACCAGTTGTGGAACGACATCCAGACCATCTGGACCAGCGGGTAGGCGGTGAAGGCCAGGACGAAGACCAATGCCGGGGCAAGGTAGGCGATCCCGATCAGCTGGCTACGCCGGCTCCGGTACAAGGCGGTCCCGTGTCTACTCGTTGGCGATGCTCTTCATCGCCGCCTTCGCGTCGGTGATGACGGTGTCGAGATTGTCGTCGCTGTAGTAGGCGCGCTGGAGCATCTTGAGCCATGGGCCCTGGGGCGAGTTGATCTGCTCGAAGAAGGTCAGCGTGTACGGCGTCCGGCCGACGTCCAGGGCCTTGGCGACGTCCTGGACCAGCGGCTCGGCCTGGAAGTACTTGTTGTCGACCATGTCGGTGCGGGTGGTCAGGTTGAGGGCCTTGGCGTAGACCTCCACCTGGACCTCGTCCGAGAGCAGGAACTTCATCACGTTGACGGCGTCGTCCACCCGCTGGCTGCCCTTGGGCACGACCACGAGGTCGCCGCCGATGAACGAGGCCGAGGAGTTCGGGGTCATCCCGGGGAGCAGGGCGATGCCGAAGTCCATCTTCGGGTTCTGCTGGCGGGCCAGGGTGATGTTGAAGTTGCCCGTGCCCATCATGCCGACCTTGCCGGACCCGAACTGGAGGTGGAACGTCTCGCCGTTCTCGCTCCGGGCGCCTTCGGGCACGTTGCCGGCCTCGACCATCTCGCGGGTGAACTGGAGGACCTGCTTGACCCCGTCACCGACCAGCGGCTCGTCGCCCGGGCCGGCCGCCTCGATCTTGGCCCCCGAGGCCCACATCAGCGGGCCGACGGTGAAGATGTTGCACCCGGCGCAGTTGCCCGGCAGGTAGTAGCCCTTGGTGTCGCCCCCGAGGGCGGTGATCTTGTCGGCGTAGGCGCGCAGCTCGGCCAGGCTGGTCGGCGGCTTGTCGGGGTCGAGCCCGGCCTTCTTGAAGAGGTCCTTGTTGTAGAAGAGGGCCGAAACGTCGGCGTACAGCGGGACACCGTAGAGCCGGTTCTCGAAGGTGGCGACCGTCATGTGCCCCTTGCTGGCGGTCTTCAGCTCCGGCCAGGTGCCGATCCGGTCGGTCAGGTCGACCAGCTGCTGCGCCTTCTCGAACTGGGGGGCGTAGATGAGGTCCATGCCCATCAGGTCGGGGACCTCGCCGGAGGCGATGCCCTGGGCGATCTTGCCCACCATCTCGGTGTGCGGGATGTAGGTGAGCTTGATCTTGCAGTTGGGGTTCTTCTCGTTCCAGGCCGCGACCAGCAGGTCGACCATCTGCTTGTTGCCGCCCGAGCGCTCCCACATGGTGAGCTCGCCGTTGCTGGCACAGCTGGTGGTGGCGGCCGGGGCCTGGGCGGCGGTGGACGGCGGTTCGTCGGTTCCCTGGCTGCAGGCGGCGAGCATCAGCGTCGCCGCTGCCAGCATGACGGGCCACCTGAGACGGCTCCTCATCCCACGCTCCTCCATGTCGGGTTGCGCAGCGTGCATACGATGGCATGCATTCGAATTCATGTCGAGATGCGCGTGATCCGGGCAGGTCTCCCGAGGTGGGTGGGATGCTAGGAGGAGGCGACGGCGCCGGGGTAGTGACGCCGCAGCATGGCCAGGCCGATGGCGGCCCGCCGGACCCGCTCGCGCGCCGACGCGACGGCCAGGCCGGCCAGGTGCTCGCCGGATGGGTAGATGCCGGGGGCGTTGCGGACGGTGAACTTGAGATGGATCGGCGCCGCGACCCGGACCAGCTCGGGCGCCTCGTAGTAGCGGACGGGGCCGCCGAAGTCGTCGGCGCCTTCGACGTAGACGTCCAGCGGGACCGCCACGGCCTGCCGGATGGCGGCGATCTGGGCCAGCGACAGGTCGACGGGAAGGTTGATGGTGGTCGCGCCCAGGTCCTCCAGCAGCCGGGCGGTGGCCGGGTTGGTGACCGGCAGGGAGATCGAGACCTTGATCTCGAGGTCGTCCGGCAGGTCGCCGGAGCGCTTCATCCGGCCCAGCACCCAGAGCTGGCCGGTGTCGGCGACCAGGATGCTGCGGACGCCGAGCTGGCAGCCCCGGAGGACGTCCTCCACGCCGTAGGCGAGCTGGTCGGCGCCGCGCAGGCTGCCGGCGGCGACCCGCCCGGCCGGGCTGGTGGCCTGCACGCCGACGTCCCAGGCGGCCCGGGGCCCGACGAACAGGCAGACCTCGATGCCCTGGTCCCGGCCGAGGGCCAGCATCTCGGCGATGTCGTCGTCGGTGAGCAGCATCATGCCGCTGCCCTGGCTGATCCGGTGGACCCGCAGGTCGCGCTCCTTGGCCGCGTCGACCACCGCCCGGAACGGCTCCGGCCCCTCGACCGATGGGATCTCGACCCGGTACTGGGCCCCGTCGCGGAACCGCTTGGCCGAGGCCGGCAGCTCGCCCAGGTCCCGGTCGGGCAGGCCCAGCCGCGTCAGGTGACGGCGGGCGTCGGCCATGGGGCGACCTTCCATCAGGGGTGGAGCGTAGCAGTTATCAGATAAGACTTCGACCAACTTCGACCGAGTTATCCACCTACAGCCGGGACACCGGAGCCGTCCAGGGGTCAACTCATCAGATAAGTGATTGTCTTGCGCGCCGCGGTACTGCATGCTTGCGCCCATGGAGCCCCCTGCCAACATCACCGAGTCGGTGGTCCAGCGGCTCGAGGACCTGGTCCTCACCGAGCTGGAGCCCGGCGCCGAGCTTCCGTCCGAGGCCGACCTGGCGGCGCAGTTCGAGGTGAGCCGGCTGACCGTCCGCGAGGCGGCCCGGTCGCTCCAGGCCCGCGGCCTGGTCGAGACGCGGCACGGCCGGCGGACCACGGTCGCCCACCCCAGCGCCGCGCCGATCGGCAGCTTCTTCACCGCCGCCGTGCGCCGGGACCCAGGCCAGCTGCTCGAGCTGCTGGAGGTGCGCCGGGCCCTTGAGGTGCACATCGCCTCGCTGGCCGCCGGCCAGGCGGGCCGGTCGGCCGTCTCGGCCATGGAGCTGGCCCTGGCCGCCATGCGGGAGGCGGCCGACGACCCGGCGGCCCTCCACGAGACGGACATCAGCTTCCACGCCAGCCTGGCCGCGGGCGCCGGCAACCAGCTGCTCAGCTTCCTGATCGAGGCGATGGAGGAGCCGCTGCGGGCCAGCCGGATGCGGAGCATGCGCGGCCACCTGGCCCGCGGCGGGACCGTCGAGGACGTGATCGAGCAGCACGCGCGGATCCTGGACCGGGTCAAGGCCCGCGACGCCGCCGGCGCGGCGACGGCGATGCTGGCCCACCTGGAGCAGACGGCCCGCGACCTGCGGGCCGCCTTCACCCTCACCGGCCTCCAGGTCGACGCGGGGACGGGCGAGCCGGGCCAGGAGGCGTCGGCGTGATGGAGGCGCGGTGAAGGTCGTCGGCGTGGAGACGGTGGTCGTCGGCACCCCGTGGCGGGAGCTGACCTTCGTCGAGCTGGTCACCGACGACGGGCTCCGGGGGGTCGGCGAGGCCCGCATGGTCAACAAGACCAGCACCCTGCTGGCCTGCATCGAGGAGCTGGCCCAGCGCTACGTGCTGGGCATGGACCCCTTCGACCTGGAGCGGCTGGCCTGGCAGGCCCAGTGGGCCGAGTACGGCCGGGCCGGCGAGGTCACCCAGACGGCTCTGGCCGTGCTCGACGTCGCCTGCCACGACCTCATGGGCCAGGCCACCGGGGAGCCGGTGTGGCGGCTGCTGGGCGGCCGCTTCCGGGACCGGGTCCCGGCCTACGCCAACGGCTGGTACCAGGGCGACCGCGACCCCGAGGTGGTGGCCGGGCTCGCCTCCGAGGTGGTCGCGCGCGGGTACCGGGGCCTCAAGATCGACCCGTTCGGGGCCGCCACCGCCGAGCTCGGCCACGGGGAGCTGGCGCTGGCGGTGGACATCGTGGCCGCCGTGCGCGACGCCGTCGGGCCCGCCACCGAGCTGATGGTGGAGATGCACGGCCGCTTCACCGCGGCCACCGCCGTCCGGGTGGCCCGCGCCCTGGAACGGTTCGGGCCGGCCTGGATCGAGGAGCCGGTGCCCCCCTACAACCCGGCCGGGCTCCGCCAGGTCCGGGCCGGGACCTGGCTGCCGCTGGCCACCGGGGAGCGCCTCCATGTGCTGCCGGAGTTCCGCGAGCTGCTCGAGGGCGGGCTGGTCGACATCGTCCAGGCCGACCTCACCCACTTCGGCGGGTTCACCGGGCTGCGCAAGCTGGCCGGCTGGGCCGGCGCCTACGACCTGCTGCTGGCCCCGCACAACGTCTGCGGCCCCGTCGGCACCGCGGCCAACGTGCACCTGGCCGTCGCCACCGGCAACTACAAGGTGCTCGAGCACTTCAACGACTTCGCCGACCCCTGGGTCGCCGACCTGGTCGAGGGCGCGCCCCAGGTCGACCCGGCCGACGGCTGCTTCACGCTACCGACCGGCCCGGGGCTCGGCGTCCGGCTGGACCGCGAGGCGGCCGCCCGGCACCCACGCACCAGCGTCCACTTCAACCTGGTGGAAGAGGGGTGGGAGCGACGTGACGTCCGGTGACCGCGTGCTCGGGGTCGGGATGGTCGGCTACGCGTTCATGGGCCGGGCCCACTCCCAGGCCTGGCGGACGGTCGGCCACGTCTTCGACCTCCCGCTCACGCCCCGGATGGCCGCCATCTGCGGCCGGGACGCCGCCGCCGTGGCGGCCGCGGCCGGCCGGCTCGGCTGGCCGGCCACCGAGACGGACTGGAAGCGGCTGATCGAGCGCGGCGACGTCGACCTGGTCGACGTCTGCACGCCGGGCTCCAGCCACGCCGAGATCTCGATCGCCGCCCTCGA
>CALGFH010000428.1 GCA_937881255.1 uncultured Actinomycetes bacterium | reverse complement strand
CGGGAGGCGCCGGTCCGGGCCGGCCAGGCGGCCGACCTGGAGGCGGTGCTGGCCCTCGACCTGGCCGCCACCGGCGAGGACCGCCGGCGCCTGCTGACCGCCCTGTGGCCGACCGGCGGCCTGGTCGCCACCACCGACGGCCGGCCGCTCGGCTACCACCTGCCGTCGCCCTGGCGGACCGGCGGGGCCACCATCGCCGCCGACCCCGGCACCGGCCTGGCCCTCCTGGACGCGGTCCGGGCGGCCGCCGGCGACGAGGTCGCCATCTCGGTCCCCACCGGCAACACCGCGGCCGTCGAGGCCCTGGAGGCGGCCGGCTTCTCCGAGGTCTACCGCACGATCAGGATGTACCGGGGCCCCCGCGTCCCCTGGGACCCGGCCGCCCTGTTCGGCGCCCACAACCTGTTCTGGGGCTGACGCCCGTCGTGCCGGGCGTGTTCTAGAAGTCGAGGATCATCGGCACCCGGTTGATGACCGACCGCTCGGCCAGGCGCAGCAGCACGGCCAGGCCGGTGCCGGCCGCGGCCGACAGCGAGTGCCCGTCGGCGGCCGGCTCCAGCGGCTGGGTGTCCAGGCGGTAGCGGGCCGACAGCAGCCCGAGCTGGTCGAGCAGGGCCATGCTGGACCCGAGCTCGACCTCCTCGCCGGTGATGTCCTGGGTCCGGACGGTGAAGTCGAACCGGCAGGGGAGCCACAGCTCCGGGGTGAGCAGCTGGTGGTAGCGGGACCCGGCCCCCGGGGCCGAGGCGGCCAGGTAGGCGGGGTCGTCGGGCCAGTCGGCGGACACCCGGTCCGGCGGGGGCAGCTCGGGGGGCTCGTCGTGGGCGGCCAGCAGCAGCGTCCCGCCGTAGCCGGCGGGGTCGTCGGGCCAGTCGGCGGACACCCGGTCCGGCGGGGGCAGCTCGGGGTGCTCGTCGTGGGCGGCCAGCAGCAGCGTCCCGCCGTAGCCGTCCCAGCCCGGCTTGTCGGTGAAGCAGGGCGCCGGCTCCGACTCGTCCCAGTCCAGCGGACCGGGCAGGCGGTCGCCGAGCGAGCGGCTCAGCCCGTCCCGCCAGCGCACCACCGCGGCCCTGATGACCTCCTCGGCGTCCTGGCCGTCGCTGACCGGCAGGCCCCGGTGGCGGGCGATCCGCTCGACGACGTCGGCCGGGCCCTCGACGTAGTACCGGGTCAGGGATCCAACATAGACGTCAAGGCCCACGCCGCCTCCCTCGCTCACCCCGTCGCCGCGCGCCGCTCGCGTCCCCCCGGGTCCTTCTCGCTCTATGGTGTCTCAAACAACTCGATCCGGCCACCCCTGAATTGCCTGGGATTCAGCGGACGTCGACCGCGACCCGGGTCGGGTTGCGGAGCTCGGAGACGCGGAAGCCGCCGCGCCCGGCCGCCCCCAGCCCGAAGCTGACCTGGCCCTCGAAGTCGCCGGCGAAGCGCACCTGGCGGAGCTCCGGGGAGCTGGGGGTGATGGTGGCGGCCGGGAAGGTCGGCGTGCCGTCCGGGTCGCGGGCCCGGGCGGGCTCGAAGGCGACCTCCAGGAACGCCGTCCCGCGCAGCGGCACCCGCCGCCCGCCGGCCCCGGTGACCTGGGGCACATAGCGGACCCGGTAGCCCGGCATCGAGCCCTCGAAGGTGAACACCACCCGGTCGTAGCCGTCGCGCTCGTCGGCCTGGACCGCGCGCAGCTCGGGCGCCGGCCGGGCCGGCCGGTCACGCTCCACCGGCTCGGTCCCGAACGGGGCCGGGGAGCGGCCAGGCGTGCCCTCCTCCCCGTACCTGGCGTCCCAGACCCCGGCCACGAAGGCCACGACCAGCAGCAGGAGCAGCGCCCTGCCCATGCTCCGCATCCGGGTCCTCCTCGGGCCGGTCGCCGGTCGGTCTCCCAGATGGTGACAGCCCCGCCGCTACAATGAGGCGACCATGGCCACCACGCCCGTTCGGCTCGGCGAGACCGGCAGCGGCTTCCTCCAGCAGGTCGCGCTGGGCCCGCTGCTGAGCCGGTTCGCGGTCGACGAGGTCGGCGCAGGAGAACGCGCCGCCGCCCTGGCCAAGCGCAGCATCAAGAAGGAGTCCAAGGTCGCCGCCCTGCGCCTGGCCGTGGCCGTGATGGACCTGACCACCCTGGAGGGGGCGGACACGGTCGGCAAGGTCCAGGCCCTCTGCTCCAAGGCCCGCCGGCCCGACCCCTCCGACCCCGAGGTCCCGCCGGTGGCCGCCATCTGCGTCTACCCCTCGCTGGTGGCCACCGCCCGCCAGGCCCTGGCCGGGTCGGGGGTCAAGGTCGCCTCGGTGGCCACCGCCTTCCCCAGCGGCCAGGCGTCGCTGGCCGTGCGCCTGGCCGACGTGGCCGAGGCCGTCGAGGCCGGCGCCGACGAGATCGACATGGTGATCAACCGCGGCGCCTTCCTGGCCGGCCGCCACCAGGAGGTGTTCGAGGAGATCGTGGTCGTCAAGGAGGCCTGCGGCCAGGCCCGGCTCAAGGTCATCCTCGAGACCGGCGAGCTCGGCACCCTCGACAACGTCCGCCGGGCCAGCGTCCTGGCCATGGCCGCCGGGGCCGACTTCATCAAGACCTCCACCGGCAAGATCCAGCCGGCCGCCACCCTCCCGGTGGCCCTGGTCATGCTGGAGGCGATCCGCGACTTCCACGACCGCACCGGCCGCATGGTCGGCATGAAGCCGGCCGGCGGGGTCCGCACCGCCAAGCAGGCCATCCAGCACCTGGTGGTGGTCAACGAGACCCTCGGCCCCGACTGGCTCACCCCCGAGTGGTTCCGCCTCGGCGCCTCCAGCCTCCTCAACGACTGCCTCATGCAGCTGGCCAAGGAACGCTCCGGCCGCTACCAGTCCGGCGACTACTTCACCAAGGACTAGCCGGCGTCCAGGGGGACGCGGGCGACGCCGGGATGGGCGACCACGAGCGGCTCGACCAGGAGATCGCCGCGCACTACGCCGGCGTTTCCGAGCAGCGGCGGCTCGAAGGCTGGAGCCTGGAGCGTGTCCGCACCTGGGAGCTGCTCACCCGCCACCTGCCACCCCCGCCCGCGGTCGTGCTGGACGTCGGTGGCGCCGCCGGCGTCTACGCCCTCCCGCTGGCCGGGCGGGGCTACCAGGTCCATCTGGTCGACCCGATGGCCCGGCACGTCGAGCAGGCCCTGCGGGCCGCCGGCGAGCAGCCGGCCGCCCCGCTGGCCAGCGCCACCGTCGGGGACGCCCGGCAGCTGGACCGGCCCGACGCCAGCGTCGACGCCGTCCTGCTCCTCGGGCCGCTCTACCACCTCACCGACCGTGCCGAGCGGATCAGGGCCCTGACCGAGGCGCGGCGGGTGCTGCGCCCGGACGGGGTCCTGGCCGCGGCGGCGATCTCCCGCTTCGCGTCCACGATGGACGGCCTGCTGCGCGGCTACCTGGACGAACCGGGCTTCGAGGCCATGGTGGAGCGGACCGTGCGCGACGGGCAGCACCGCAACCCGGCCGGGCGGCCCGAGTGGTTCACCACCGCCTACTTCCACCTGCCCGAGGAGCTCGCCCAGGAGGTCGCCGACGCCGGCCTGCGGCTGCGTACCGTGGTCGCCGTCGAGGGACCGGCCTGGATGCTGGCCGACATCCAGGCGCGGCTCGCCGACCCGGTCCGCCGGGAACGGGTCCTGGCCGCGATCCGGCGCGTCGAGACCGCGCCCAGCCTGCTCGGGGCGAGCTCGCACCTGCTGGCTGTGGCCAGCCGCTGACCGCCGAGCTAGCCTGGGCGGCGGCAGCGACGAGGCGCCGACGGCGAAGGGGCGGACCCAGATGGCTGAGCAGCTGGAGCGGCGGGGGGAGCGGGCGCCGGCGCGCTTCGGGGGGCTCGACTACGCGCCCGCCCCGGAGGCGACCGACCACGTCAAGCTGCGGGCCGACCACGGGCTGCTGATCGGGGGGCGGTGGGTCGAGCCGGCCTCCGGGAAGTCCTTCAAGACCATCAGCCCGGCCACCGAGGAGGTCCTGGCCGAGGTCGCCGAGGCCGGTGAGGAGGACGTGGACGCGGCCGTCAGGGCGGCCCGGTCGGCCTACACCAGGGTGTGGTCGAAGCTGTCGGGGGCCGAGCGGGCCAAGTACCTCTACCGGATCGCGCGGGCCCTGCAGGAGCGGGCGCGGGAGTTCGCGGTCCTGGAGACGATGAACGGCGGCAAGCCGATCAAGGAGTCGCGCGACGTCGACCTGCCCCTGGCCGCGGCGCACTTCTTCTACCACGCCGGCTGGGCCGACAAGCTCGACTACGCCTTCCCGGGCCGCCGGCCGGCCCCCCTCGGGGTCGCCGCCCAGGTCATCCCCTGGAACTTCCCGCTGCTGATGGCCGCCTGGAAGCTGGCCCCGGCCCTGGCCGCCGGCAACACCGTGGTCCTCAAGCCGGCCGAGACGACCTCCCTGACCGCCCTGCGCCTCGGCGAGCTCCTCCAGGAGGCCGAGCTGCCCGAGGGCGTGGTCAACATCCTCACCGGGGCCGGGGCCACCGGGGCGGCCCTGGTCGGCCACGACGGGGTCGACAAGGTCGCCTTCACCGGCTCGACCGAGGTCGGCAAGGCGATCCAGCGCACCCTGGCCGGGTCGGGCAGGAAGCTCACCCTGGAGCTGGGCGGCAAGGCGGCCAACATCGTGTTCGAGGACGCCCCGCTCGACCAGGCGGTCGAGGGGATCATCAACGGCATCTACTTCAACCAGGGCCACGTCTGCTGCGCCGGCTCGCGGCTGCTGGTCCAGGAGTCGATCGCCGAGCCGCTGGTCGACAAGCTGAAGCGGCGCATGGCCACCCTGCGGGTCGGCGACCCGCTGGACAAGAACACCGACATCGGCGCCATCAACTCCCGGGCCCAGCTGGACAAGATCCAGGAGCTGGTCGCCGCCGGCGAGGCCGAGGGCGCGGAGGCCTGGCAGGCCCCGTGCGAGCTGCCCTCCCGCGGCTTCTGGTTCCGCCCCACGGTGTTCACCCACGTCGCCCAGTCCCACCGGATCGCCCAGGAGGAGATCTTCGGGCCGGTGCTGTCGGTGCTGACCTTCCGCACCCCCGACGAGGCGGTGGAGAAGGCCAACAACACCCCCTACGGGCTGTCGGCCGGGGTCTGGACCGACAAGGGCAGCCGCATCCTGGAGCTGGCCACCCGCGTGCGGGCCGGGGTGGTGTGGGCCAACACCTTCAACCGCTTCGACCCAACGGCCCCGTTCGGCGGCTACAAGGAGTCCGGCTTCGGCCGCGAGGGCGGCCGCCACGGCCTGGCCGCTTACCTGGACCTGTCCGAGGGAGGCTGAGGTGGCCGAGGGCGAACGGCTGGACGTGCGCAAGACCTACAAGCTGTACATCGGGGGGAAGTTCCCCAGGACCGAGTCGGGGCGGTCGTACCTGGTCTCCGACGCCAAGGGGAAGCCGTGGGCGAACGCCTGCCGGGGGTCGCGCAAGGACGTGCGGGACGCGGTGCAGGCGGCCCGCAAGGCGGCCCCAGGGTGGAGCGGGGCCACCGCCTACAACCGGGGGCAGGTGCTGTACCGGGTGGCGGAGATGCTCGAGGGGCGGCGCGAGCAGTTCGTCGACGAGGTGGCCCGGGCCGAGGGGGTGACCCGGCGGGTCGCGGCCGAGACGGTCGACAAGGCGGTCGACCGGTGGGTGTGGTACGCCGGCTGGGCCGACAAGCTGACCCAGGTGTTCGGGTCGGCCAACCCGGTGGCCGGGCCCTACTTCAACTTCTCGGTGCCCGAGCCGACCGGGGTCGTCGGGGTGGTGGCGCCGGCCGCCTCGTCGCTGCTCGGGCTGGTGTCGCGGCTGGCCCCGGTGATCGTGTCCGGCAACACCTGCGTGGTCGTCGCCTCCGAGACCCGGCCCCTGCCCGCCATCACCCTGGCCGAGGTGCTGGCCACCAGCGACCTCCCCGGCGGGGTGGTGAACCTGCTCACCGGGTTCGCGGCCGAGCTGGTCGGCCCGCTGGCCTCGCACCTGGACGTCAACGCCCTCGACCTGGGCGGCCTCGACCTGGCCCTGTACCGCGAGGCCGAGCTGGCCGCGGCCGAGAACGTCAAGCGGGTCGTCCCCCCGGTGAAGCTGTCGGCCCGCGACTGGCTGTCGGACGCCAAGGGCCAGGACCCCTACTGGATCGCCGCCTTCCTGGAGATCAAGACGGTGTGGCACCCGATCGGGGTCTGACCCGTCGGGGGGAATTGTCTGGATCACCTCGGGTAGCATGGCGGCAGACCCAGCACCCATGACCACCGGCGAAGCCATCGCCGGCGGCGGACAGGGAGGCTCTCCCAGTGCCCAGCGACCCGATGGACGCGATCGTCAACCTGGCCAAGCGCCGCGGCTTCGCCTTCCAGTCGAGCGAGATCTACGGCGGGATCCGCTCGAGCTACGACTACGGTCCGCTCGGGGTCGAGCTGAAGAACAACATCAAGCGGGCCTGGTGGCGCTCGATCGTGCAGCTCCGCGACGACGTGGTCGGCCAGGACGCGGCCATCATCATGGCCCCCCGGGTCTGGGAGGCCTCCGGGCACCTGGAGTCGTTCTCCGACCCGCTGGTCGAGTGCACCAACTGCCACCAGCGCTTCCGCGAGGACCACCTGATCGAGGCGTTCGAGGCCAAGCACGGCCGGTCCCCGGCCGAGGGCGAGCTCAAGTGCCCCAACTGCGGCAGCGGGCCGTTCACCGACCCGCGCAACTTCAACCTGATGTTCAAGACCTTCATGGGCCCGGTGGAGGACAACTCGGCCATGGTCTGGCTGCGGCCCGAGACAGCCCAGGGCATCTTCGTCGACTTCCCGATCATCCAGCAGGTCAGCCGCAAGAAGGTCCCGTTCGGGATCGCCCAGATCGGCAAGGCGTTCCGCAACGAGATCACCCCGGGCAACTTCATCTTCCGGACCCGCGAGTTCGAGCAGATGGAGCTGGAGTTCTTCGTCGAGCCCGGCACCGACCAGGACTGGCACCAGCGCTGGGTCGACATCCGCCGCGGCTGGTACCTGGACCTGGGCCTGCGCGAGGAGAACGTGCGCCTGCGCGAGCACGGCCACGAGGAGCTGGCCCACTACGCCAAGCGGGCGGTCGACATCGAGTACAAGTTCCCGTTCGGCTGGTCGGAGCTGGAGGGGATCGCCAACCGGGCCGACTTCGACCTGTCCCAGCACCAGAAGTTCTCCGGCCAGGACCTCTCCTACCACGACCAGGAGACCGACACCCGCTACATCCCGTACGTGGTCGAGCCCTCGGCCGGGGCCGACCGCTCGGCCCTGGCCTTCCTGGTCGACGCCTACCGGGAGGAGGAGGCCCGCACCGCCTCGGGCGGGACCGAGAAGCGGACCGTGCTGCGCTTCGACCCCCGCCTGGCCCCGATCAAGGTGGCCGTGCTGCCCCTGTCCCGCAACGAGCAGCTCAACCCGATGGCCCGCGAGGTCGCGGCCCCGCTGCGCGAGCGCTGGATGATCGACTACGACGACGCCCGCTCGATCGGCCGCCGCTACCGCCGCCAGGACGAGATCGGGACGCCGTTCTGCGTCACCGTCGACTTCGACTCGCTCCAGGACCGGGCCGTCACCGTCCGGGACCGCGACACCATGACCCAGGACCGGGTCGGGCTCGACCGCCTCGTCGGGTACCTGGAGGAGCGGCTGCCCCGGTAGCCGGGATGCGCGTGCTCGCCGTCGTCGCCACCGGCCCGGGCGTGGCCGGCGGCGGGGCGGGTGGCCAGCCCGCCCTCGACCCGCTCGACCTGGCCCTGGTCCGGGGCGACGCGGTGTTCGAGGCCCTGCGGGTGTACGCCGGCCGGCCGTTCCGGCTCCGCGAGCACCTGGACCGCCTGGCCAGCTCGGCCGCGGCCGTGGAGCTGGCCCTCCCCGGCGGCCTGGAGGAGCTGGCCGCCCGGGCGGTCGCCGAGGCCGGCGACGACGGCGACGCCGTGCTGCGCCTCATCTGCACCAGAGGCCGTGGGGAGCCCGGGGAGGGCGGGACGGCCTTCGCCATCTGCACCGACATCCCGGCGTCGTTCGAGCGCGAGCGGGCCCGCGGGCTCCGGCTGGTCCTGCTCACCACCGCCACCGACCCGCTGGTCAGGGCGGCCTCCCCGTGGCTGCTGCCCGGGGTCAAGACCATCAGCTACGCCGCCAACATGGCCGCCCAGCGGGCGGCCAGGGCCAGCGGGGCCGACGACGCCGTCCTGGTCGGGCTGGGCGGCGAGCTGCTGGAGGCCCCGACGGCCAACCTCTGGTGGCGCTCCGGCCAGACCCTGTGCACCCCCTCCCTTGACCTGGGCATCCTGGCCGGCATCACCCGGGCCGTCCTGTGCGAGCTGGCCCCATCGCTCGGCCTCAAGGTCCTGGAGGGCGTCTTCGGCGCCGAGGACCTGGCCGCCGCCGACGAGGCCTTCCTGTCAAGCTCGACCCGCGAGCTCATGCCGGTGGTCGAGGTCGACGGCACCCCGATCGCCGACGGCCGCCCCGGCCCCACCGCCGCCGACCTCCAGTCCGCCCTCCGCC
>CALGFH010000427.1 GCA_937881255.1 uncultured Actinomycetes bacterium | reverse complement strand
CGGCTGATGATCCGGTCCAGGTCGTACAGCCGGTAGCGCAGGATCGCCGCCCCGGTGGCCAGCGGCAGCAGCGCGAGACAGAGGGCCAGGGACCCCAGCACCACCGGGTCAAGGGCCAGGGCCCCGGCCACCAGGGCGATCAGCAGCAGCGCCGACGCGCAGGCCCCGGCCAGGGCCAGCCAGCGCAGCTGGAGGCGCTCGCGCAGCTGGGCGCGGCGGAACCGGAGGACCAGCGACCCGGCCCCGGCCAGCAGGCCGGCCGCGACCACGGCCATCCCGGCCAGGGCCGCGACCAGCAGCGCCGGAGCCAGCGCGGGGACGGCCAGGGGGTTGCCGAGGAACTCCGGGGCCAGCGGGTCGGGCTGGACGGCGAACCCCAGCACCGTCACCGCCGGCGCGAGCGCGGCCACCCTGGCCCACCACCGCCAGCGGGGCGAGGGCAGCGACCCGGTCGGGGTCAGCAGCAGCACGAACCCGGCGCAGGCCAGCCCGACGAAGAAGCTCGAGTAGAGGAACGGCATCAGGTAGAAGGCACCCGGCAGCGACCCCGGCCGGACCACCAGCCCGTACTTCACGTACGGCTCGACGAGCACGTTGAAGGACACGGAGAGGGCGACCCCGAGGAGCAGCCAGCCGACCGGGTGGCGGGGGCGGCGGCCGGCCACCAGCGCGCCGACGGCGGCCGAGCTGGCCACGGCGAGGACGACAGGACCCACCGTGGCGATCGTCGGCCGCGCCCCTTCGACGTCCGCCAACCAGGTACGCCTCAGGAGCCAGAACGCCGGCACCACGCTCAGCACGGCCAGCCCGGCGAGCCCCCAGGCGAGCGCGGCCGGCCATCGCCATGATCGTCGCCGCATCCGTCCCCTCCCTCCGGGGCCCACCGTGGCAGGCCTGCGTCCCGGCAACGTTACGGCGCGGGGCGAGGAGGAGGGCGGGTCAGCGGGGGCGGGTGGGGAGGGCCACGCCCATGCGGATCAGGAGGCGCTGGACCCGGCGGTCGATGGCGTCGCGGATGCAGCGCATCGCGGCGGGGCCCTTGCCCCTCGGGTCGTCGATGCACCAGTCCTCGGCGCGCCGGCCCTCGGTGAGGTTGTCCTGGTCATAGCCCATGACCACGACCAGCTCGGCCCCGTCGAGCAGTGCCGGCGACGGCGGCTCGGAGGCGACCAGGCCCAGGTCGACGCCCAGCTCGGCCAGGGAGGCGGCGACCGCCGGGTCGGGGTCGAGGGTGGTCGAACTGGCCGAGACGGCCCGCACGCGGCCCTTGGAGCGGTGGGCGAGCAGGGCGGCGGCGACGCGGCTGCGGCCGTCGTCGGCGACCCCGAGGAAGACCACCACCCGGGCCGGGCGGGCTTCCGGCCGCCCGTTCCCGCCGCCAGGGACGGCGACCAGCTGTGGGGGCGTTCCCGCTCGATCCCGGGCCTCCGCGGCCTCCGGACCACTCACGCTCATTCCCACCACCGCCCAGCGACGTAGGCATGTACCTAAGAAGACGCCACAGCCAGGTCCCAGGTTCCATGCCGATCGACGCGAATGCTGTCATTTCGGTGACACCGGACCCGTCGCATGGTTGTCGGCTGTCGGGTGCGGCTGCTGTAGTACCCCGATGCGACGGTTCGGGGTCGACGAGCGCCGGGCCCGGCTGGGCCTGCGCCACCACCTGGCCGTGCCGGCAAGGACTGGCGTGGTCGAGGCGGCCCGCGACCTGGTCGGCCTGCACGCCACCGACCCGGCGACCGTCTACCTGGCCGCCCGGGCCCGGATGCGCGACCCGCAGGTCGCGGCCGTCGAGCAGGCCCTGTACGAGGACCGGCAGCTGGTGCGGATCCTGGGCATGCGCCGGACCATGTTCGTCGAGCCGGTCGAGCTGATGGGGGTGGTCCAGGCCGCCTGCACCGACGCCATCGCGGTCCAGCAGCGGCGCCTGCTGGTCGACATGATCGGCCGGGCCGGGATGGCCGACGACCCGGCCGGCTGGATCGAGGACGTGGAGAAGGCCACCGTCAAGGCGCTGGAGGCCAGGGGCGGGGCGACCGCCGCCGAGGTCGCCAAGGACGACCCCCGCCTCGCCCAGCAGATCGTGGTCGCCGAGGGCAAGCCGTACGAGGGCCGCCAGAGCGTCGTCTCCCGGATCCTGCTGCTGCTGGCCGCCGAGGGCCGGATCGTCCGCGGCCGCCCCCGCGGCTCGTGGGTCAGCGGCCAGTACCGCTGGTCGCTGGTTGACGCCTGGCTGCCCGACGGGGTGCCCGCCTGGTCGCTCCAGGACGCCCAGGCCGAGCTGGTCCGCCGCTGGCTGCGAGGGTTCGGCCCGGCCACCATCGCCGACGTGAAGTGGTGGACGGGCCTGCCCATGGGCCAGGTGCGCCCGGCCGTGGCCGCCGCCGGCGCGGTCGAGGTCGACCTGGACGGCACCCCCGGCGTGGCCCTGGCCGACGACCTCGACCCGGTGCCGGCGCCCGAGCCCTGGGCGGCCCTGCTGCCCGCGCTCGACCCGACCACCATGGGCTGGGCCGGGCGCGACTTCTACCTCGGCCCGCACCGCCCGGTGCTGTTCGACCGCAACGGCAACGCCGGCCCGGCCATCTGGTGGGACGGCCGGGTCGTCGGCGGCTGGGCCCAGCGCGGGACCGGCGAGGTCGTCCTGCGCCTGCTCGAGGACGTCGGCGCGGACGCGACCGCGGCCATCGAGGCCGAGGCGGCCCGCCTCACCGACTGGCTCGGCCCGGTCAAGGTCACCCCCCGCTTCCGCACCCCACTGGAACGCGAGCTGGTCGCGTAGCGAAAGGACACGGGATGAGAAAGCTGATCGTGCAGACCTTCCTGACCCTTGACGGGGTCATGCAGGCCCCTGGTGGGCCGGGAGAGGACGACGACGGCGGCTTCGCGCACGGCGGCTGGTCGGTGAACTACTGGGACGAGCAGATGGGCCAGGTCATGGGCGAGGCCACCAGCCGGCCGTTCGCCATGGTCCTGGGCCGCCGGACCTACGACATCATGGCCGCCTACTGGCCGACCGCCCCCGAGGAGGCTGGCGGTGAGGTCTTCAACGACGCCACCAAGTACGTCGCCTCGCGGAGCCGGCCGACCCTGGAGTGGAGCAACTCGGTCCTGGTCGAGGGCGACGCCGCCGACGGCCTGGCCGCCCTCAAGCAGGAGGACGGCCCCGAGCTGCAGGTGCACGGCAGCGCCAACCTGATCCAGACGCTGCTGGCCCACAACCTGGTCGACCAGTACCGCCTCTGGGTCTTCCCGCTGGTCCTCGGGTCGGGCAAGCGCCTGTTCGCCGACGGCACCGTCCCCTCGGGGCTGCGCCTGGTCGACAGCACCGTGTCCACCACCGGCGTGATGATGTGCACCTACGAGCCAGCCGGCGAGGTCGTCCCCGGGACGTTCGCCCAGGACTGACCTACCCGCCCTCCCTGCTCCGCTCGGCCTCGGAGGACTTCACCTCCCGCTCCCGCTCGCGGGCCTGCTCCCCCTGCGCGACCTCCTGCTCCTCCTCGCCCTCGACCCCGCCGACGGGCCGCTGCTCCTGCTCCCCCCCGGCATGCGGTTCCTGTTCGCCCATCCCACACCTCCCGGCGGCACCTTAACCCCGTTGCTCCAGCACGACCTCGACCCGGGGCCAGCGCTCGATGATGTGCTTGTCCCGGACTCGCTGGTGGTAGTGGTCGACGGTGACCCGGCGGGGGTTGCGGCGGCAGACCAGGCCGAACAGGTCCTCGAGGCCACAGGGGGCGACCACCTGGACGTGGTCGTCCGGGAGCAGGCGGACGGCGACCGCGGTGGCCGTCTCCGGCCAGGTGCCGACCCCGTCGGCGGACGAGGTCAGCGGGGCGACCTGGCCGCCGAACACGCGGCCGTACCAGGTGTGGACGGCGGCCTGGTTCTTGGCGTCCCAGGGGACGCCGGGCAGCCGGGCGGTCAGGGCCTGCTCGACCTCGGCGTCGCGGGCCGGGTCGAGGCGGGTCGGGTCGAAGAAGGCGAGGTCGAGGTCACGGGGCGGGGCCGGGCGGGGCCGGCCGTGGAGGCGGTCCCAGACCAGGTCGCGGAGCACGCCCCCGCCGACCAGCCAGTCGGGCGGGTCGACGTCGCGGGCAGCCCGGAGCGCCTCCAGCAGCCACGGGGTCGCGCGGACCATGTCCCCGAGCCGTCCCGGCAGGTCGGCGGCTACGGGCAGCTCGACCCGGCGCACTGCCTGGCCGCTCGCAGGGTCTGGGACAGGGGGGCGGTGTCGGGATCGTTCGTGGGGACGCCGTCGGCCAGGAGGTTGACCAGCTGGTAGGGGTCGGCCTGGAGGTTGTAGTACTCGCGGAAGGTCACGGTGGCCGGGTTGGCGAGGTCGTAGTACTCGGTGTACTGGTAGGCCGCCGTGCGGATCGACGCCCAGGTGGGGATGGTGGGGCTGTTGCTGGCGTCGTTCCAGTACTCGGTCAGCGCCCGGGGGCGGGCGAACCCGGAGAGCAGGTCGCGGCCGTCCAGGGTGACGCGGCTCTGGGTGACGCCGGTCGCGGCCAGGATCGTCGGCAGGACGTCGACGTGGGTGACCAGGCGGTCGTCGACCGCCCCGGCCGCGACCCGGCCCGGCCAGCGGAGCAGGAACGGCACCTCCACCGCCTTGCGGTAGGGCAGGAACTTCTCGGTGGTCTTGTGCTCGCCCAGCAGGAAGCCGTTGTCGCTGGTGAACACGACTAGGGTGTTGGCCAGCTCCCCGGTCGCCTGGAGGTGCCGCATCAGCCGGTCGACCTGGTCGTCGACGGTGTACAGGGTGCGGATCATGGCCGTCCGGTTGGCCTGGGCCGCCGCCGGGGTCTGGTTCTGGCTACGGACGAACGGCGGCTTGTCGGCCCGGTCGGCCTCCATGTACGAGGGGTCGGGCTGGTGGGCGGGGACGGTGGCGCTGGCGTACCTGGGCTCGGCGATCGACGGGGCGTGGGGGGCGACCGGCGCCAGGTGGAGGTAGAACGGCCGGGCGTCGCCGCGGCTCTCGAAGTCGTTGACGTACTCGATCGCCCGGTCGAAGACGATCGTGGTCGAGTAGCCCTGGGAGCGGCGCACGGTGCCGTCGAAGTTCATGAAGACGTTCTCGTAGCCGCCCTTGAAGTAGGTCCAGCGGTCGAAGTGCGGCGCCTCGACGCTCAGGTCGAGCCAGTGCAGGAACTTGCCGGCGTGGCCGGTGAGGAAGCCGGCGTCGTGCAGGTACCGCTGGACGGTCAGGTCGAGGTCGAACCCGAGGTTCTGCTGCTGGAACTGCCCGTTGTTGTGGACGTAGCGGCCGCTCATCAGGCTGGCCCGCGACGGGCAGCAGCTCGGGGTCGACACGTACCCGTTGCGGAAGCTGGTGCCGCCGTCGGCCAGCCATTGCCGGACCTTGGGCAGGGCCGCCAGCATGTCGGCCCGCATGTCGTCGAGGTTGATCACCACCACGTTGGGGCGCCCGGACGGGGGCGGGGTGGTGGTCGTGGTCGGGCCGGGGCGGGTCGTGGTCGTCGGGGCCGTGCCCTGGATCAGCACGTAGCTGTAGCTGCCGGCCCCGCTGGCCGCCCACAGGCCCGAGTGGTAGGCCACGCCGGCCTGGAGGTTGAGGGTGACCGACTTGGGGTTGGCGGACGTCAGGTTCTCGCCCAGCTTCTGGCCGGTGGCGCTGTTGAAGACCGTGAACCGCAGGTCGCCGGCGCCGGTCCAGGACAGCCGGAGGGTGCTCTGCCCGCTCTGGGGAGCCGTGAAGTCGACCCGCCGCCACTTGGGCCCCTGGGAGGTCAAGCATTGTCTGGGCTGCTGGGCCTCGCGGGCCGGCCGGTCACTCGGACGGCATCAGGATCCAGAGGAGCGGGTAGACGATGATCTGGCTGCCGGGGATCACGATCAGGGTGACGATGAACAGGATCCTCATCATCGTCGCGCCCATGCCGAACCGGCGGGCCAGCCCGGCGCAGACCCCGCCCAGGATCCTGCCCTGGCGCGGGCGTACGAGCCCCTGACGACGAAACGCTTCCATCTCTGCGGTCCTCCATGACCTCGATGTTCGTCTCCAGCCTAGGACGATGGCCCGGCAACGGCATCGGGTATCGGCCCGGGATTCGCCGCCGCCGGGTCAGGGTCGCGTCAGGGACATCCCCGATGATTGATAGGCTCCGGCGGCGATGCCGCCCACCCCGACCCTGGCCGACCAGGTCAGCCGGCTCTACGACCTGGTCGCCGGCTACCACGCCACCAACCTGCTCGAGATCGCGCGGGAGCTGGGTGTCTGGGAGGCGCTGACCCGACGCCCCGGCCTGGCCTCCGGCGAGCTCGCCGAGCGGCTCGGCACGGACCCCTTCTACACCGACGTCCTCTGCCGCACCGCGTTCTCCTTCGGCCTGGTCGAGCGGGACGGCGAGGGCTGGCGCATGGCGCCCCACTTCGACCAGATCCTGGGCGACCCCGCCTCCAGCTTCTACCTGGCCCGCGCGCCCAGGGTCCACATGGTGCTCGGGGAGGACTACCGCGACTACGTCCGCCACTTCCGCGCCGGCACGACCAGGTCCTACCAGGAGCACGACGAGGGGTTCATGCGCGAGGTGGCCGAGGCGCTCAAGACGCTCCCGCGCATCTTCCTCGACCTGGTGCTGCCCAACCTGCCCGGCCTGCGGGCCCGGCTCGAGGACGGCGGCCGGGTGCTGGACGTGGGCTGCGGCGGCGGCTGGGCGGTGGTGCAGCTCGCCGAGCGGTTCGGTGGGATCAGCTGCGTCGGGATCGACGTCGAGCCCTACTCGGTCGAGCTGGCCCGGCGGCTGATCGCCGAGCGGGGCCTGGAGGACCGCTGCCAGGCCCGGGTGGAGGGCGCCGACCAGCTGTCGGAGGAGGGGGCCTTCGACGTGGCCACCAGCTTCCTGGTCGTGCACGAGATCCCCCCGGCGGCCAAGGCGGCGGCGTTCGCCGCGGTGGCCCGGGCGCTGAAGCCCGGTGGCTACTTCCTGATCTTCGACGAGACCTACCCGGAGGACGACGCGGCCCTCCAGACCATGCCGACCCGCTTCGCCGCGCTGGCCCAGTGGTACGAGCTCACCTGGGGCAACGTGGTCGGCACCCGGTCCGAGCTGCACGCCCTCTGCCAGGAGGCCGGCCTCCAGGTCACCGAGGAGACCAGCTTCTCCCGCTTCGGCATCCTGGTCGCGGCCAAGCCCTAGGCCGCCCGGCGGGTCAGGAGGTGGAGGGGGTCTCCGGCTGGGTGTCCAGGACCCGCTTGGCGATCTCGGACAGGGGCAGCTGGCGGTCCATGGCCGCCCGGCGCATGCGGGTGTAGGCCTGGTCCTCGGTGAGGCCGAACTGCTCCATGAGCCGTCCCTTGGCCTTCTCGATCACCTTGCGGGCGGCCAGCTTGGACTCGAGGTCGTCGACCGTGCCCTGGAGCTCGCGGCGGTCGGCCGCCCTGGCCAGGGCGACGCTCACCCCGGCCAGCAGCTGGGCCGGCTGGAACGGCTTGACCAGGTAGCCGATGGTGCCGGCGTCGGCCGCCTCCTCGACCAGCTCCTTGTCGGAGAAGGCGGTGAGGACGAGCACGGCCGGGCCCTCGGCGGTGATCTGGCGGGCCGCGGTGAGGCCGTCGACCTTGGGCATCTTCACGTCCATGACCACCAGGTCGGGACCAAGCTCGCGGGCCAGGCGCATGGCCTGCTCGCCGTCGCCGGCCTCGCCGACCACGGTGTGGCCGCCCTCCTCGAGGGTCTCGACGATGTCCACCCGGATCAGGACCTCGTCCTCGGCGACGAGCACACGCGCCATCCTGCTCCTTCCACCACGAACGTCGGGTAGGCATCGTAGCCCGGAAGCGGGCTGGCGCGTCATGCGGTCCCCTCGTGGGCGCGCTCGATGGCCGCGACCTCGGCCCGGGGGGCGACCCGCCAGAAGGCGGCGTACGAGCGGTCCCAGCTGTCCAGCAGCTCGCCGGCCATGGTTGACCCCGTCAGCTCGTGGTGGGCGACGATCAGCTCGCGCAGGAACACCAGCTCGAACTCGTCCGGCCGCACCGGCTGCACCAGCTCGTCGTTGAGCTGGCCGAGCGCCTGGCCGTCGGGGTCGTAGAGGAACAGCTCGCCGCCGGTCATGCCGGCCCCGAGGTTGCGGCCGACCGGCCCGAGCACGATCACCGACCCGCCGGTCATGTACTCGCCGGCGTGGTCGCCGACGCCCTCGACCACCGCCGTGGCCCCGGAGTTGCGCACCGCGAACCGCTCCCCGGCCCGCCCGGCGCAGAACAGCTCGCCCCGGGTCGCCCCGTACAGGGCGGTGTTGCCGATCAGGACGGGGGCGCCGGCGTCGTCGGCCGGGGCACGGACGACGATGCGGCCGCCGCCCATGCCCTTGCCGACGTAGTCGTTGCAGACGCCGGTGATTCTTAGATCTATCCCGGGGGCCAGGAAGGCGCCGAAGCTCTGCCCGGCCGTCCCCTCGAGCTCGATCCGGGCCCGGCCGGCCGGCGGCCGCGAGCCGAAGGCGGCCCCGACGGCCACGCCCAGGCGGGCCCCCACCGACCGGTCGGTGTTGGTGATCGGGTACTGGAGGTGGACCAGGCCGCCGTCGCGCAGCCCCGGCCAGGCCTCGTCGTACACCCGGTCGCCGAGCTCGGAGCGGGGGCGCTGGATCGGGTCGGAGGCCACGAACCGCGTCGCCGGGACGGGGCCGTGGCCCTCGGCCCCGGTGGCCAGCAGGGGCGACAGGTCGAGGCTGTCGGCCCGGGCGTCGCCGGTGCGGCGCTGGGCGAGCAGGTCGACCCGGCCGACGGCCTCGTCCAGGCTGCGCAGCCCGAGGGCGGCCAGCAGCTCCCTGGTCTCGGTGGCCACGTACTCGAGGTAGTGGACGACCATGTCCGGGGTGCCGGTGTACTTGGCCCGGAGGTCGGGCCGCTGGGTGGCGATCCCGACCGGGCAGTTGTCCTGGTGGCAGGTCCGGACCATCAGGCAGCCCTCGGCCAGCAGGGCGGCGGTGCCGAAGCCGAACTCGTCCGCCCCGAGCAGGGCCGCCACCAGCACGTCGCGGCCGGTCTTGAAGCCGCCGTCGACCCGGACCTTGCAGCGCGAGCGCAGGTTGTTGGCCACCAGGGCCTGCTGGGTCTCGGCCAGGCCCAGCTCCCAGGGCGCGCCCCCGTGCTTGATCGAGGACAGCGGGCTGGCCCCGGTGCCGCCGTCGGCGCCGGAGATCATGACCACGTCGGCCAGCGACTTGACCACCCCGGCGGCGACCGTGCCCACCCCGGCCTCGGCGACCAGCTTGACCGACACCTCGGCGGTGGGGTTGGCCTGCTTGAGGTCGAACACCAGCTGGGCCAGGTCCTCGATCGAGTAGATGTCGTGGTGCGGCGGGGGCGAGATCAGGGCCACCCCGGGCTGGGTGTGGCGCAGGCGGGCGATCTCGGCCGAGACCTTGTGGCCGGGCAGCTGGCCGCCCTCGCCCGGCTTGGAGCCCTGGGCGATCTTGATCTGCAGCTCGACGGCGTTGGCCAGGTACGCCGGGGTGACCCCGAAGCGCCCGGAGGCGACCTGCTTGATGGCCGAGCTGCGCTCGGTGCCGAAGCGGGCCGGGTCCTCGCCGCCCTCGCCGCAGTTGGAGCGGCCGCCGACCCGGTTGAGGGCGATGGCCAGGGTCTCGTGGGCCTCCGGGGACAGCGACCCCAGGCTCATGGCCGCGGTCGAGAAGCGGGCCATGATGTCGGCCGCCGGCTCGACCTCGTCCAGCGGCACCGGGGGGCCGGCCGGGCAGGTCTCCAGGAGGTCGCGCAGGGCGGCCGGGGGCCGCTCGTTGACCAGGCTGGCGTAGTGCTTGTAGCGCTCGAACCCGCCACCCTTGACCGCCTGCTGGAGCAGGTGGGCGCCGCGCTTGGAGCCCTTCATCTCGGCCCCCTCGCGCACCGTGAAGTGGAGGGCCTGCATGACCTCGGGGTTGGTGGCGTGGTACTCGCCCCCGGGGCGGTGCTTGAACCAGCCGGGGTTCTCCAGCCGGGCCACCTCGGACCGGCCGGCCCGGTGGCGGTCGAGGGCGTCGGCGGCCAGCTCGTCCAGGCCGATCCCGCCGAGCGGGGACGGGGTGCCGGCGAAGCAGAGGTCGACGACCTCGTCGTCCAGGCCGACGGCCTCGAAGATCTGCGCCCCCCGGTAGGCGTCGAGCACCGAGATGCCCATCTTGCTCATGATCTTGAACACGCCCTCGGTGAGGGCGCTCCGGTAGCGGTCCTGGGCGGCCGCCGGGTCGGGGTCCATCGTGGCCGCCGCGGCCAGGGTGAGCCGGGGGCAGATGGCGTCGGCCCCGTAGCCGAGCAGGGCGGCCGCCTGGTGGGAGTCGACCGGCTCCCCGGTGTCGGCGACCACGCTGGTCGTGGTGGCCAGGCCCTCCCGGAGCAGCCGCTGCTGCACCGCCCCCACGGCCAGCAGCGACGGCACCGGCACGGCCGTCTCCAGCTCGTCGGCGGCGGCGTCGGAGACGACCAGCAGGCAGGCGCCGTCGCGCACCGCGGCCACCGCCTCGTCGCCGAGGCGCAGGCAGGCGGCCCGCAGCCCGTCCGGGCCCTCGTCGACCGCCCAGGTGGCGTCCAGCACCCGCGGGCACAGCCCGAGGGCCGGGTCCTTCAGGGCCTCCAGCCCGTCCGGGGTCAGGGTGAAGCCGTCCAGCTCCAGCATCCGGGCCGCCTCCGGCTCCTCACCGAGCAGCGGGTGGCGGCAGCCGAGCAGGGTCCGGCTGGACAGGACGTGGCGCTCCCGCAGGTGGTCGATCGGGGGGTTGGTGACCTGGGCGAAGCGCTGGCGCAGGAAGTGGCCGACCGGGCGGGTGGTCTGGCCGAGCACGGCCGGGGGCGTGTCGTCGCCCATCGACGCCGTCGGCTCCTTGCCGGCGGTGGCCATCGGCCGGAGCACGGTGGTGAGCAGCTCCCGGGTGAAGCCGAAGGTGACCTGGGCGGCGACGGCGCGGCGGTCGTCGGCCGGCGGGTCGACCGGCCGGCCGCTGTCCACCTTGCGCAGGTGCTCGGCCACCCAGGCGCTCCAGGGCCGGCTGGCGGCGAGCTCGCCCTTGATCTGGTCGTCGGTGAGCAGCCCCCGCTCGGGGTCGACGCAGAGCATCTGCCCCGGCCCGAGCCGGCCCCGCCGCACCTGGCCGCGACCGGCGGTGTCGACCGCGCCGGCCTCCGAGGCGCAGACGACCAGGCCGTCCTCGGTCGCCTCCCAGCGCATCGGCCGCAGCCCGTTGCGGTCCAGGGCGGCCCCGACCAGGCGGCCGTCGGTGAACACCAGCCCGGCCGGGCCGTCCCAGGGCTCGGTCAGGCAGGCGTGGTAGCGGTAGAAGTCGCGCAGGTCCTGGCGGTCGTCGCCGGCCAGCGGCTCGACCGCCGGGACCAGCATGGCCAGGGCGTGGCGGAGGTCGCGACCGCCCCTGACCAGCAGCTCCACCGCGTTGTCGAGCTTGGCCGAGTCGGAGCCGTCGGGGTCGAGCACCGGCCGCAGCAGCTGCTCGTCCAGCTCACCGGCGCCCAGGTGCCCTTCCCGGGCCCGCATCCAGGCCACGTTGCCGTCGAGGGTGTTGATCTCGCCGTTGTGACAGAGGAAGCGGAACGGCTGGGCGCGCTCCCAGGAGGGTGCGGTGTTGGTGGAGTAGCGCTGGTGGAACACGGCGAACGCGACCTCGAAGGCCGGGTCGGCCAGGTCGGGGTAGAAGGCGGCGAGCTGGTCGGCCGCGCACAGCGCCTTGTAGGTCACGGTCATGGTCGAGCAGGAGGCCAGGTACAGGCCGACCTCGGCCTGCCTGGCGGCCAGGGCGGCCCGCCGCCCGGCCCGGAAGCAGCGCCGCTCGGCGTCCTCGGGGTCGGCCTCCGCCTGGAACACCGCCTGCTCGATGACGGGCGCGTTCGCCCTGGCCACGTCGCCGATGGCGGCGAGGTCGACCGGGACCAGCCGCCAGCGGAGCAGCTCCAGCCCCTCGGCGACCAGGGCCTGCTCGACCAGCCGGCGGGCCTCCTTGGCCTCCTCGAGGTGGCGAGGGAGGAACGCCATGGCCACCCCGAGCCGGCCGCGCCGGCCGTCGGCCCCGGGACCGGCGAAGAACGCCTCGGGCAGCGGGAGCAGCACGCCGGCGCCGTCGCCGGTGCGCGCGTCGGCGGCGACCGCGCCCCGGTGCCGGAGACGCTCGAGCCCGCAGAGGGCGGCGTCGAGGATGGCCCGGCTGGGACGGCCGTGCACATCGGCCACGAAGCCGATGCCGCAGGCGTCGCGCTCGTCGCGCCGCCGGTCGTACAGGGCCCGACGGCGGCTGCCGACGCCTGGCGGGAGGTGGTCCGTCATCTCGCCTCCGAAAGCAATGCCTGGGGGCGGACGCCAGGACCCGGATTGGACACCGATGTCCAGGGACACGAAAACGGCGCCGCCTGGGGCGAGCGCCGTTGCTCTCGAACACTGAGCGTACGGAGGTGAATGCGGCACGTCAACAGCCGGTTCGAGCGACCGCCGAGGGGGCCGGCCACCGCCTACCCGGCGCGGGCCGCCCGCCGCCGCCAGGCGACCACGGCGCCGGCCCCGGCGGCCAGGAGCAGCAGCACCAGCGCCCCGCCGACCAGCCGCAGGAGCGGGGCCGGGTCGAGCTGGATCTCGGCCGGCCGGGCGGGCAGGCCGGGCACCGGCTCCAGCCGCATGGCCTGCCTCGGGACCAGCCCGAGGCGCACGGCCAGCCGGCCGAGGGCCGCCGGCCGGACCGCGCCGCCGTCGGCCGGCACCTCCAGCACCACCCGCTCGAACGGCTGGCGCAGGGCCCCGTCCGGCATCATCTGGGGCAGGCCGAGCGGGCGCCCGAACCGCTCACGGGCCCGCTGGAAGTCCTCGGCGGAGGCCGTCGCCGGGTCGGCGCCCAGGTAGGCGCGGCCGATCAGCTCGTCGCGGAGCAGGGCCCGGGCCTGCCGGTTGGTGACCGGCGGAGCGGTCGACGGCAGCGGGATGTCGGCGTCGGCCACCGCCTCGACGTCCAGCTTGGCCAGCAGGGGCGGCAGCTCGATGGGCCGCACGGCCGGGGGGCCGCTGGCGGTCGGGACCGCCCCCAGGACCATGGTGTCGAACGCCTGGAGGGCCGGGCCGTCGCTGGTCCAGACCGACCCGAGCGGGCGGCCGAGGACGGCCTTGCCGCCGACCGACCGGTAGGCGGTGTGGAACGACCCCGTCTGGCTGTCCACCACCCGGTAGCCGCCGCAGGCCGAGCCGGTGGTGTTGGAGAAGACCCCGTCGGGCAGCGGCAGGAGGTCGGCCACCGGGTCGAGCGGGGCGGCGTCGACCCGCCACAGCTCCACCCCGGAGAGGCTGCGGGACGGGTGCGCGGCCAGCCTGGTCCCGTTCTGGCGGACCCAGGCGGCCAGCGACGGGTTCAGCGGACCCTGGGCGGTCCCGCCGGTCAGCACGAAGTAGCGGACGCCGGCGGCCTGGGCGGCCGGCCCGTTGGAGAAGTCGGTCACGGTGACGCCGGCGGCCAGCAGCCGGGCCCGGTCGTCGGGGCCGCTGGCGTTGACCGCCGAGCACTCCGGCACCTCGGCCCCGACCGTCGCCACCAGGCGCCCGAGGCCGTCGTCGGCCTGCCCGCCGTAGCGGCCGCCCCAGTCGACCGCCTGGGCCACGAGCAGGCCGGCCAGCACGACCACGGCTCCGGTGAGGGCGACCCGGCGGGCCTGGCGGGTCGCGCCGGTCGCGACCAGGGTCACGGCCGCCACTGCCAGGGAGACGGCGGCGGCGGGCACGGCGAACGGGAGCGCCTGCTCGGCCGGGTACCCGAGCGCGATCGCTCCCAGCGCCCCGGCGGCCGAGGTCGCCACCAGGGCGAGCAGCCGGATCGCCCCCGGACCGGCATCCGACCTGGCACCGGACCGGTGGCGCCAGGTCAGGATGGCGGCGGCCAGGCCGGCGGCGACCAGCAGCCAGGTGAGCGGAGCGCCGGTCACCGAGGCGGCCACCGACCCTCGCCCCTGGGGCAGGCCGAGCAGCCACCCGGCCTGCCCGGCGCCCAGGTCCTGCCCGGCCACCCACACCGGCAGGAGCAGCCAGAGGCCGATGGCCAGCCCGAGCGCGGCCATGTCCTTCCAGGCCTCCTGGTACCGCCCCTGGAGCAGCTCGGCGACCACCGGGACGGCCAGCACCGGCAGGGCGAGCGGGCTCACCAGCAGGGCGAGCCCGCCCCCGGCGGCCACCAGCGGCAGCCAGCGCAGGGTCGGCCGCGCCGGCAGACCCCAGGCCAGCACGACCGTGCCCACGGCCAGGAGCACGGCCAGGACCGTCCCGGTCGCCGCCCGCCCGCTCTGCACGAGCAGCGGGTCGAGCGCCACCAGCGCCCCGGCCAGCGCGGCGCCCCCGAGCCTCCAGAGCCGTTCGGATTGCGGCGGGGCCGGACCCGGCCCGGCCGCCGCACCGGAACCGGGCCCGACCCGCATAAGCAGCAGGAAGAGCACACACGTCAGCCCAACCACACCCGCCAGCAGGAACCGGCTCGGCACCCTGGCCTCCCCGACCACCGCCTCCAGCGAGCCCCCC
>CALGFH010000426.1 GCA_937881255.1 uncultured Actinomycetes bacterium | reverse complement strand
GGCGGGCCGATCACCGACCTGGCCGGCATCGGCCACCGGGTGGTCCACGGCGGGGACCGGCTGACCGCCCCGACCCTGGTCGACGACGCCGCCATCCAGGCCATCGCCGACCAGGCCCCGCTGGCCCCGCTGCACAACCCCAGCAACCTGCTCGGCATCCGGATCGCCCTGGCCAGCTTCCCCGAGACCCCGCAGGTGGCCGTGTTCGACACCGCCTTCCACCAGACGATGCCGCCCCGCGCCTACCGCTACGCCCTCCCGGCCGAGCTGGCCCGCGACCTGCGCATCCGCCGCTACGGCTTCCACGGCACCTCGCACGCGTATGTGGCCCGCAAGGCGGCCGAGCACCTGGGCCGCCCGGCCGCCGAGGTCAACCTGGTCACCCTGCACCTGGGCAACGGGGCCAGCGTGGCCGCGGTCGCCGGCGGCCGCTGCATCGACACCTCGATGGGCCTGACCCCGCTGGAGGGCCTGATCATGGGCACCCGCAGCGGCGACCTGGACCCGGCGGTGGTGTTCTACCTGCACCGCGAGGCCGGGCTGTCGGTCGACGACATCGACGACCTGCTCAACAAGCGCAGCGGCATGCTGGGCCTGGCCGGGGCCAACGACATGCGGGAGGTGGCGCGCCTGGTCGCCGAGGGCGACGAGGCGGCCGCCGAGGCCCTGGACGTCTACTGCTACCGCATCCGCAAGTACGTCGGGGCGTACGCGGCCGCCCTCGGCCGGCTGGACGCGCTGGTATTCACCGCCGGCGTGGGCGAGAACAACGACGCCGTCCGGGCCGGCGTCTGCCAGGGCCTGGAGGGCCTCGGGATCACCCTCAACGCCAAGCGCAACAAGGCCCGCACGGGCCGGCCCCGGACGATCTCGGCCGACGACAGCCCGGTGGCCGTCCTGGTCGTGCCGACCAACGAGGAGCTGGAGATCGCCGAGCAGACCCTGGCCGTGGTCGGCGGCTGAGGCTCAGCGCGCCCGCGGCCGCAGCCACAGGGACACGGTGGACGGCTGCATGGTCTGGTCGGTCACGGCCAGCAGCTCGGCCGACAGGCTGTCCAGGTCGACCTGCTGGCGCAGCCGGCCGCTGAAGGCCTGGATGGTCCGGGCGGCGTCGTAGCGGTGGCGGTTGAAGCGCCGGTCCACCACCGCCTGGACCCGGCGGCGGGCCGGCTGGAAGATGGCGGCAACGGCCAGGGTGGCCCCGGCCACGGCCAGGCCGGAGTCCCGGCCCAGGAGCTGGCCCAGGACCAGGACGACCACCGCGTACACCCCGACCAGCAGGACGGTGACCAGCCCGTAGGCGACCGTGCGGCTGACGATCCGGTCAAGGTCGTACAGCCGGTAGCGGAGGATGGCCGCCCCGGTGGCCAGCGGCATCAGCCCCAGCACGACCGCCGAGACCCAGCCGAGCAGGACCTCGTCGCCGGTCAGGCCGAGCAGCCCGACGGCCAGGGCCAGCGCCGTCACCACCAGCACGGCCGCGGCCAGGGCGGCCGCCAGGACCAGCCAGCGCAGCTGCTGGCGCTCGACCCCGCGGGCCCGGCGGAACCGCAGGAGCAGCGACCCGGCGGCCACGGGAAGCCCGAGCGCGGTCAGGGC
This sequence comes from uncultured Actinomycetes bacterium, assembly GCA_937881255.1. GTDB lineage: Bacteria > Actinomycetota > CALGFH01 > CALGFH01 > CALGFH01 > CALGFH01. The sequence continues at coordinate 12,842 of CALGFH010000426.1, read as the reverse complement.
CCAGGTCAGGTCGCTGAGGGGACGCAGCAGCCCGGCCAGGGCGGGGGCGTCCAGCGGGTTGGGGATCCCCCGGTACGGAGGGTCGAACGGCAGGAGGCTCGACGTGACCAGCGCCACCGCCGCCGCCCCGGCCACCACCCGGGCCCACCAGCGCCAGCGGGGCGAGGGCAGCGACCCGGTCGGGGTCAACAGCAGGACGAGCTGGAGGGCAGCCAGGGCGATGAGGATGCTGACCCCGTGGTAGAGGGCCGCCCAGTCGGCCGCCGGCAGGGACCCTGGCCTGGCCATCAGCCCGTAGTTGGCGTAGCCGGTGGCCACCCCCGACAGCACCCCCGCGAGCCCGAGGCCGAGCAGCAGCCAGCCCACCGGGTGCGCTGGGCGGCGGCTGGCCAGCAGCGCCCCAACGGTGGTGGCGCTCAGGGTGGCCAGCACGTAGGCCGGGACATCGGAGGAAAGGAGGCCCAGGTCGGGCCGGCCGGCCCCGACCAGCAGGTCGTTCAGCCAGGCGACCAGGGCGTAGCAGACCAGCGTCAGCAGCCACAGCGCCCAGGCCAGCGCGGCCATCCACCCTCCCGTCCTCGTCGGCGGCCCATGATGCCCGGCCAGCGTCCCGGGATCGTTACGGAGGGTCGTTGTCCCGGGGGCGGCGACCCTCTAGGGTCCCTGCCATGGCCCGCTTCGCCGTTTCGGTGTTCGGCCGCGACCGCCCCGGGATCGTGGCCGCGGTCACCCGCGTGCTGGCCGACGCCGGCTGCAACCTTGAGGACACCTCCATGACCATCCTGCGCGGCCACTTCGCGATGATGCTGGTCGTGACCGGGCCCGCCGACCCGGGCGCGGCCGGCCTGGAGGCCGGGCTCGACCCGGTCGCGGCCCGGCTCGACCTCCAGGTCGGGGTGCGCGCGGTCACCGACGACGTCACCGCCGCCCCCGGCGGGGGAGCGCGGTATGCGGCCGCGGTCTACGGGGCCGACCGGCCCGGCCTGGTCGCCCGGGTCGCCGAGGCCCTGGCCGCCCACCAGGTCAACATCGTCGACCTCCAGACCCGGGTGGTGGGCGAGCCCGACCCGGTGTACACCATGCACTTCGAGCTCGAGGTCCCCCAGGGCCGGGCCGCCCAGGTCGAGGCCGGCCTGCGCGCCGCCGCGGCCGAGCTCGGGGTCGAGGCGAGCTTCCACCCCGACGACGCCGACCTGCTCTAGCGTGGCCGTCCGGCCCGTCCTCCGCCTGCCGGCGCCGGCCCTCAAGGCCGTCGCCCGGCCGGTCAACGGCGCCGCCGGGGATGCCGGGGCGGCCGGCCTGGCCGCCGACCTGGTCGACACCATGCGCGCCCATGACCACTGCGTCGGCCTGGCCGCGCCCCAGATCGGGGTCGGCCTGCGGGCGTTCTGCATGGACGTGACCGGCCACCCCAAGGCCGGGTCGTGCGCCGGGCTGGTGGTGCTGTTCGACCCCCGGGTGGTGGCGGCCGGCGCCCCGGCGGTGGCCCGCGAGGGCTGCATGAGCGTGCCCGACCTGACCGGGAACGTGGCCCGGCCGGCCACGGTCGCGGTCGAGGGGACCACCCCGGAGGGGACGACCCGGCTCGTCGAGGCCGACGCCATCGAGGCCCGGGCGCTGCTGCACGAGCTCGACCACCTGGACGGGCTGCTGTTCCTGGACCGGGTGACCTCGGCCGCCACCGACCTGTTCCGGCGGCGGCGCTACCGGTGACGGACGGCCGTAGACTGCCAGGCATGGGAACCAGGCGCGTCGGGATCGTGGGGGGCGGCATCGTCGGGGTCGCCCTGGCCCACCACCTGGCCGGCATGGGCCGGGACGTGGCCGTGACCGTGCTCGAGAAGGAGCCGGAGCTGGCCACCCACCAGACCGGCCGCAACAGCGGGGTGGTGCACGCCGGCCTCTACTACACCCCCGGGTCGCTCAAGGCCCGGCTGTGCCGCCGGGGCGTCGAGCTGCTGGGCGAGCTCTGCGCCCGCCACGGCCTGGCCTACGACGAGTGCGGCAAGGTGGTGGTCGCCCTCGACCAGACCGAGCTGGGACGGCTGGAGGCCATCCACGAACGGGCCCTGGCCAACGGCGTCCCCGGGGTCCGGATGGTCGGCCGCGACGAGCTCCGCGAGCTGGAGCCGCACGTCCAGGGGATCGCCGCCCTGCACTCGCCCCACACCGCGGTGGTCGACTTCGGCGCGGTGACCAGGCGGCTGGCCGCCGACGCGGCCGCCCTCGGGGCCGAGATCCGCACCGGCGTCCCGGTCCGGCGCATCAGCCAGGACGCCGGCGGGGTCGCCGTCGACGCCGGGGGCGAGCGCCTGGCCTTCGACGAGCTGGTCATCTGCGGCGGCCTGCACACCGACCGCCTGGCCCGCCTGGCCGGCCACACCGACGACCCCCGGGTGGTGCCGTTCCGGGGCGAGTACTACGAGCTCGTCCCCGGCCGCCGCGACCTGGTCAACGGGCTCGTCTACCCGGTGCCCGACCCGCGCTACCCGTTCCTCGGGGTCCACCTGACCAAGCGGGTCGACGGCGGCGTCCTGGTCGGCCCCAACGCCGTCCTCGCCCTGGCCAGGGAGGGCTACCGCTGGCGCGACCTGCGCCCGGGCGACCTCGCCGAGACCCTGGCCTGGCCCGGCTTCCAGCGCATGGCCGCCCGCCACTGGCGCACCGGGGCCCGCGAGGTCATCGGGTCGCTCAGCCGCCGGGCCTTCTGCGACGCCGCCCGCCGCTACGTCCCCGACCTGCGCCCGGCCGACCTCCGCCGGGCCCGCAGCGGCGTCCGGGCCCAGGCCGTGGCCCGCGACGGCACCCTGGTCGACGACTTCCGCCTCAGCCGCCAGGGCCGGGTGGTGGCCATCCGCAACGCCCCCTCCCCGGCGGCCACCTCCTCGATGGCCATCGCCGAGCACATCGCCGCCTGGCTGTTCGAGGGCGACCGCCCCACCCCCCGCTGAGCGGCCCGACGTCCGATTCGTTATGCCCGCTTGATCCACGGTGATCGTCGCGAGTGCGTCCTGTTGCCTGGATGTCCGATCGTGGTGGGTGGTCGATCACCGGTCCCGACAAGGGGGAGCACATGCCGACCAGCCAGCGCCGCCGGCGCCTCGTCACCACCACCATCCTCGCCGCCCTCACCGTGGGCGCCCTCGCCGCCGGGTCCACCGCGGCCGGGGCGGCCTCGGTCCGCCCGCTCCGTTCCGTCAGCGTCCAGGACCCGCTGGACACCGGCGACGCGATCGCCGATCTCCGCGCTGCCTCGGTCGCGGTGAGCCGCGACCGCGAGCACGTGACCGTCACCGCCCGGTTCGAGCAGCCGACCAGCCCGACCAGCCAGAACTGGTGGTTCGGGTCGTCGCTGCCGCGGGGCGGGATCACCTGGGGCCTCAACACCGACCCCGCCAGCGCCGATTGGCAGTACGTGGCCGAGCTGCGCGGTGACCCGGTGATGGGCGCCTACGGGTACGTGGCCAAGCAGGTCAACGGCGCCTACCAGCTCACCTGCCGGGCGAGCGCCTCGTTCGACGGCACCAGCTACCGGGTCCGGTTCCCCGTCCGCTGCATCGGTGGCCCCGACCGGCTCCGCTTCACCGCCTACGGGCAGCTGTACCACGACAGCGGCGATGGCATCATCGGCGGCGACTACGCCCCGGCGTGGGGCGAGTTCTCCGGCTGGCTCGCCCTGCGGTAGCTCACGGGCCGGGCGGCCGACCGCCCCAGGGGTCGTAGTCCACCTCGAGCGCCTCCTGGGGCGGCCGGCTGTCCTCGGGCACGTTCCTGAGGTTCAGCCGGATCCGGTACCAGACGGTGCTGCGGCCCCGCATCGAGTCGACCAGCACGTCGGTCGGGCCGAGCAGCGGCCAGACCTCGCCGTGGCGGGCCTTCCAGCGTTCCAGGCCCTCGCGGGCCTCGGCCTCGGTGGCCGCCCTGGCCACCTCGATCAGGGGCATGGTGGTGCGCCGGCGGCCGGTCGGCCCGGCCGTCTTGCCCGGGGCCGGCGGGGGCACGAACCCCTCGCGGACGGCCGGGCCCGGCGTCCGCCGCTTGGACGGCTGGGCCCGGGCCGGCTCGCCCTCCGCCTTGACGAAGTGGGGCGGCCAGGGGGCGTCGGCGAACCCGGCCTCCTCGTGCTGGTCGGCCAGCTCCAGCAGCGCCTCCAGCGACCCGACGGCGCCGTCGATCCCCTCGGCGGCGTCGCCGGCCCCGCCGACCAGCTCGGGCACGGTGTCGAGGGTGAACGCCTCCGGCCGGCAGTCCGGCACCTGGTCCCAGGACAGCGGCATCGACACCCGCACGTCGGGGGTCGGGCGGACCGAGTAGGCCGAGGCCACCGTCCGGTCCTTGGCGTTCTGGTTGTAGTCGAGGAACACCCCGTGGCGCTCCTCCTTCCACCAGCGGCTGCTGGCGATCTCGGGGGCCCGCCGCTCGACCTCGCGGGCCAGGGCGACGGCGGCCCGCCGGACCTCCGGGAAGGTCCAGCGGCGCTCGATCCGGCAGTAGACGTGGAAGCCCCGCGACCCGGACGTCTTCGGCCACCCGACCAGGCCGAAGTCCTCCAGGGTCTCCCGGGTCACCAGGGCCACCTGGAGGACGTCGGGCCACGGGACCCCCGGCATCGGGTCCAGGTCGACCCGCAGCTCGTCGGGATGGTCGAGGTCGTCGGCCCGCACCGGGTGCGGGTTGAGGTCGATGCAGCCCAGGTTGACCACCCAGGCCAGCTGGGCCGCGTCCCGGACCACGATCTCGTGGGCGCTGCGCCCGGACGGGAACTTGAGCTCGACCGTCTCCACCCACTCCGGCCGCTTGTCCGGCGCCCGCTTCTGGAAGAAGAACTCGCCCTCGGCCCCGTTCACGAACCGTTTGAGGGCCATCGGCCGCTCCGCCACCCCCCGCAGGGCTCCCTCGGCCACGGCCAGGTAGTAGCGCACCAGGTCGAGCTTGGTATGCCCGGTCCGAGGGAAATACACCTTGTCCGGGTTGCTGACGGTGACCTCTCGACCAGCGACGTCCAGGACCAGCTTCCGGGTGGCCATGGCTCAAGGGTACGACACCGGGGGGCTGTGGACAGCCGTTCGCCCCCTGTCCCACCGTCGGCTACCCTCCCGGTAGGGGTCCCATCCACCGGTGGGCGGGGTTGCCGCGCGGGCGTGGTCGCCCCAGGGTGGGGCTGCCGTACGGGTGGGGTTGGCACGTGGGCGGGGTCGCCCCGCGGGTGTCAGGGATCGAGGGTCTCGACCCGGTAGCTTCCCCCGTCCTCGGTGACCAGGATCCCGGCGCCCTTGTCCAGGGGGGCGACCAGCTCGCCGGTGAGGCCGAGGACCGCCGCCTCGTTGGTCGGGCTGTGCCCGACCACCAGCGCCCGCTCGCCGTCCCCGAGCCGCTCCAGCACCCGCCCCAGGGCCGCCCCCAGCGAGGCCGCCTCCTGGTCGACGAACGCCGGGTCGGCGGCCCGCATTGCCGCCAGGTCGCCGCCGTCGGCCTCCTTGGCCACGGCCCGCCAGTGATCCTCCCGCTCCGACCGCAGTCCCGGCTCGACCACCACCCCGTCCGGGACCGGCTGCCCGAGCGCGGCCAGCAGGCACCCCACCGTCTGGGTGGCCCGCTGCGCCCCGGTCGACACCCCGACCCGGTACCCACCGGCCAGCCCGGCCCCCAGCCGCAGCGCCGCCGCCACCCCGTCGGTGGTCAGCACGTCCCCGTCGTTGTCGGTGTGCCGCCGCAGCTCCACGAACCGCGCCATCGTCCCTCCTCCTAGAGCTCGATCAGCCCGGCGTTGGTGGGCACGAACCCGCAGGCGTCGAAGTAGAAGCCCCGCAGATGGTCCTCGAAATCGACGTGCAGCCACTCGCACCCGGCCGCCCGGGCCCCCTCCACCGCCAGCTCGACCAGCCGGGTCCCCACCCCCTCCCGCCGGGCCCGGGTCGCCACCATCGTGTCCAGCACGAACGCATGCACCACCCCGTCCCAGGCCACGTTCACGAACCCGACCAGCCCCCCGCCCTCCCGGGCGCACACCCACCCCAGGCTGTGCCGGTCGACCTGCCCCCGCCAGTCCCACTCCTGGTCGCTCAGGACCGCATGGTCGAAGCACTCGGCGTGCAGGATGTTGGCCTCGGCGCTGGTGAACTCGCCGCGCCACTCGTAGGAGATCGCCATGGGGCCAATGATATGGCGACGGTGGAAGCCGATTTCGGAGGCGCGGCCATGAACGACCTGTTCTCGGTGGAGGGGAAGACGGTGGTGGTCACCGGGGGGAGCCGGGGGATCGGGTTGATGATCGCCAGGGGGTTTGTCGAGGGTGGGGCGCGGGTGGTGGTGAGCTCGCGCAAGGCGGAGGTGTGCGCGCAGGTGGCGGCCGAGCTGTCACAGGTGGGGGAGTGCGTGGCCCTGCCGGCGGACCTGTCGGGGGAGGAGGCGTGCCTGGGGCTGGCGGGGGAGGTGGGGGAGCGGGAGGGGCGGGTGCATGTGCTGGTCAACAACGCCGGGGCGACCTGGGGGGCGGCGCTGGAGGCGTACCCGGGGGCGGCCTGGGACAAGGTGCTGGACCTCAACCTGAAGGCGCCGTTCTTCCTGACCAGGGCGATGCTGCCGCTGCTGGAGGCGGCGGCGGGGCCGGGCGACCCGGCCAGGGTGGTCAACGTGGGGTCGATCGACGGGCTGCGGGTGCCGGCGATGCCGACCTACGCCTACTCGGCCAGCAAGGCCGGGCTGCACCACCTGACCCGGGTGCTGGCCCGGGAGCTGGGGCCGCGGGGGATCACCGTGAACGCGATCGCCCCGGGGCCGTTCGAGTCCAAGATGATGGCCGAGACCCTGCGGCTGGTCGGCGACCAGATCGCGGCGGCGGCGCCGCTGGGCCGGATCGGGCAGCCGGACGACATGGCCGGGGCGGCGCTGTACCTGGCCAGCCGGGCCGGCGCCTACGTGACCGGGGCGGTCATCCCGGTCGACGGCGGCCTGACGACCCTGTAGCCGGGGGGGACCAGGGTCAGGCGGCGGCCGGGCCGAGGGCCCGGACCGTCTCGCGGAGGTCGCCGCCGGTCGGGAGGAGGCACAGGATCGGGGTGTGGACCCCGGCCTCGGCGTACTGGCGGACCCGCTCGCGGCAGGCCTCCGGGGAGCCGTGGACGACCAGGTCGTCGACCACGTCGTCGCCGATGGCGGCGAGCGCGGCCCGGCGGTCGCCGGCCGCCCAGGCTTCCCACATCGGGGCCAGGCGGTCGCCCCGGCCCAGCCACTCGTGGAAGGCCCGGTACACGGGCACGTTCAGGTAGGCGGTCAGGGCCCGCCGGCCGATGGCCCGGGCCTGGCCGGGGTCGGCGGTGGCGGCGACGAAGATGCGGGCCGCGATCTCCCGGCCCGGCCCGGCCGCGTGCACGTACGGGATGACGGTGCCGACGTCGCCGGGGGCGAGCCAGTTGAGGATGGCGCCGTCGCTCTCCCGGCCGGCCAGCCGCAGCATCCCCGGCCGCAGGGCGGCGACCAGCAGCGACGGCGGTGGGTCGGGGACAAGGCCGAGGCGGAAGCCGTCCACGGCGAAGGTCTCGTAGCGCTCGCTGACCCTGTCCCCGGCCAGGGCGGCCCGCAGGAACCGGGCCGTGTCCCGGACCCGCTGCAGCGGCCGGTCGAACTCGGCGCCGTTCCAGCGCTCGACGATCACGTCGGAGGAGGCGCCGATCCCGATCGCGACCCGGCCGGGGGCGGCCGCGGCCAGGCTGGCCGCGCACTGGGCCAGGGTGGCCGGGCCGCGGGTGAACACGGGGGCGATCGCGGTCCCGAGCCGCAGCGCCGGCGCCCACACGCTGGCCAGGACCAGCGGCGTGAACGCGTCGGCGCCGTCCACCTCCGAGGACCACACGTCGGTGTAGCCGAGGTCGGGCAGCTCGGCGACCAGCTCGCGCTGGCCGGCCAGGGGGACGCCGTCGAAGGGCACGGTGATGCCGTAGCGTTGCATGCCATGAACCTACAGGGAGCGGTCACGGTCGTCACCGGCGGGGCGCGGGGGATCGGCCGGGCCCTGGCCGAACGGTTCGCGGCCGAGGGGGCCCGGGCGGTGGTCGTGGCCGACCTGGACCGCGAGGGGGCCGAGCGGGTGGCCGCCGGCCTCGGCTGCCCGTCGCCGCTGGGGGCCGGGCTGGACGTGACCGACCCGGCGGCCGTGGCCCGGCTGGTGGACCGGGTCGAGGACGAGCTCGGGCCGGTCGACCTGTGGTGCTCCAACGCCGGGGTGGCCCTCGGCCACGACCTCGGCGACGACGGCGACTGGGAGCGGTCCTTCGCCGTCCACGTGCTCGCCCACGTGCACGTGGCCCGGGCCCTGGCCCCGCGGATGGCGGCCAGGGGCCGCGGCCACCTGCTCCTCACCGCCTCGGCGGCCGGGCTGCTGGCCAGCATGGACAGCGCCCCCTACTCGGTGACCAAGCACGGCACCGTGGCCCTGGCCGAGTGGCTGGCCATCCGCTGGGGCGACGCCGGGGTCGGGGTGTCGTGCCTGTGCCCCCAGGGGGTGCGCACGGCCATGACCGAGGGGCTGGGCGCCGGCTCCTCGGTGCTGGCCGCCGGGCCCCTGCTGGAGCCCGAGGCGGTGGCCGGGGCGGTGGTACGCGGGCTGGCCGAGGGCCGCTTCCTGATCCTGCCCCATCCCGAGGTGGCCGAGTTCGAGCGCCGCCGGGCCGCCGATCGCGACCGCTGGCTGGCCGGCATGCGCCGGGCCCGCGCCCGCCTCGGCGGCTGAGGAGGGAGCGCCCGGCCACGATTCTCGGCCGGGCGCTCACCCCAGTTGTCAGGTGGACGGCGCTACACGTCCAGGCTGGCGTCGCTCGGGGTGCTGGAACGTCCCCGCCCCGACTTGTCGGGGCAGTCGCGCCCGTTGTCCCCGGGTGACTGCTGGACCTGCTCGACGGCGGGCGAGCCGCCGCTCGAACCAGGCGACCTGCCGGAGCTGCTGAACGCACTGGTGGCGAACAGCACCACCGCCAGCCCGGCGAGCACGGTGGCGACGAGGACGGCGCGCCAGGTCGGCCGCCATCCTGTCCGCGCCGTCGTGACCGGCTCTTCTGGCAAGCGAGCCTCCTTCTCTCGACGGCCCTGACCGGCCCACCGTACGGGGACCGAGGTAAGGGTCGCCTAAGGGGTCAGGCGTCCCCCGGGTCCCTGACCCCGACCTCGTCCAGGTGCAGGAGCAGGTCGGCCGGGTCCTCGTAGACCCGGTAGGCCCCGGCCCGCTCCAGCTCCTCGCGGCCGTAGCCGCCCGACAGCAGGCCGACCCCCAGCGCCCGGGCCCGCCGGGCGGCCAGCAGGTCCCAGACCGAGTCGCCGACCACGACCGCGTCGGCGACGTCGGCGCCGAGGCGCTCGGCGGCGACCAGGAACAGGTCGGGGTCCGGCTTGGCGTGGGGGACCTGGTCGCGGGTCACCACCGGGACGCCGGGCGGCACCTCCAGCAGCTCCAGGGTGGGCTGGGCCGCCGCCATCAGCCCGCTGGTCGCCACCGCCCACGGCACCTCGGCCTCGGTGAGGCGGGCCAGGAGCTCGCGCGACCCCGGGAGGAGCCGCGCCTGCCCGGCCCGGCGCCGGTAGGCCTCGGCGTGGGTCTGCTGGAGCCGGGCCACCAGCCCGGCGTCGACCGGCTGACCGGTCTCGCGCAGCAGCGCCCCCACGAACAGCCCGCCGCTCATCCCCATGCGCCGGTGGATGCGCCACACCGACAGCTGGATCTCCTCGCGCTCCAGCGCCTCCTGCCAGGCGAGCACGTGCTGGTAGACGCTGTCGACCAGGGTGCCGTCGAGATCGAAGACGAACACGGTCCGCCGCATGCCGGCCATCTTGGCCGCCCGCCCGGACGCCGTCCACCGCAACCGGCGGTAGGCTTGGGCCATGGATGGCCCCCACCTCGGCGTGGTCCTGCCCAACTACGGTGAGGCGTTCGACCCCGGGCACCTGACCGCGGCGGCGGTGGCCGCGGAGGAGGCGGGGCTGGACTCGGGCTGGCTGACCGACCACGTGCTGCCGCCGTCGCGCCATGCCGGCATCTACGGGACGGTGGCCGAGGCCCTGGTCGCGCTGGGCTTCCTGGCCGGCTGCACCCGGCGGCTGCGGCTGGGCGTCTCGGCCCTGATCGTGCCCCAGCGCGAGCCCCTGCTGACCCTCAAGCAGCTGGTCACCCTGGACGTGCTGTCGGGCGGGCGGCTGGTCACGGCGGTCGCCGCCGGCTGGATGGAGGAGGAGTTCCAGACCCTCGGCGCCTCCTTCGACGACCGGGGCCGGCGGCTGGACGAGTGGATCGACCTGGTCGGCGACCTGCTGCGCCAGGCCCCCGGCCGGGTGGTGGCGGACGGTCCGGTGCCGGTGTCGGACGCCTGGCTGGCCCCGGGCCCGACCCGGCCCGAGGGCCTGGAGCTGTGGGTGGCCGGGGTGTCCCGGCACACCCTGCGCCGGGCGGCCAAGACCGGGGTCTGGCACCCGGTCGCCCTCCCCCTGCGGGAGCTGCGGGCCATGGCGGCCAGCTTCCGCGAGGAGGTCCCCGAGGGCCGGGTGGTGCTGCGCCTGGCCGTGACCGTCCAGGACCGGCTCGTGGAGGAGGCCACCGACGAGCGGGGCCGGCACATGGTCGCCGGGCCCGCCGGCTGGGTGGCCGAGCAGCTCAACGACTACCTGGAGGCGGGCGCCGACGGGTTCGTGGTCGGCCTCGACCACCTCCGGCCCGGCCTGGAGGACCGCATCGCCGCCTTCGCCGCCGACGTGCGGCCGATGCTGGTCGCCCGGCGCTAGCCGGCGTAGTCGCCGAAGAAGCGGACCCCTTCGCGGTTCCTCCTAGACGAGCAGGGACAGGCAGGTGGCGCCGCCGTCGGCCTTGGCGAACTCGCCCAGGTCGACCTGGCGGACCTCGAACCCGAGGGCGGCCACGGCGGCGGCCGTCCGCGGGCAGCCGGCCGGCACCAGCACGGTGGTCCCGACGGCCAGGACGTTGCCGGCGGCCGCCTCCTCGGGCGGGACGACCAGCTTGGTGGGGACGCCCCGGAGGGCCGGCTGCTCGAGCAGCTCGGCCGTGCCGACCACGGCGTCGTCGGCCAGGGCGGTGACCGCGCTCTGGAGGTGCAGGGTCCCCGGGGGGACGGCCGCGACCTCGACCCGCCCGCCGGCCGCCTCGGCGAACCGGGTCAGCTGCCCGATCCCGTCCTGGGTGGTCCGCTCGGAGCGGCCCGCGACCAGGGTCCGGCCCAGCCGCAGCACGTCGCCGCCGTCCAGGGTGGCCGGGGCGGTCATGCGGTGCAGGTCGTCGACCAGGGTGGCCAGGGCGCCGGCCAGGGTCACGGGCTCGCCGGCCCGCGACGGGGCGCCGGGGCGGGTGAGCAGCGCCTGGCCGCCGAGCACGACCGCGCAGTCGTCCACGAAGCAGGCGTCGGGCAGGTCCTCCTCGGGCGCCAGGACGACCACCTCGACCAGGTCGGCCAGGGCGTCGCGGTAGGCGGCGTGCTGGGCCCGGGCCCGGTCGGGGTCGATCGCCGCCCCGGTGCTGGAGATGGCCCGGGCGAAGGCGTCGGAGGGCGGGCGCACCAGCGCCGCCCGGGGAGCGTCGGCCACAGGTGACATGGGGCTATCCTCCCATCAGCACATCATCGAGGTCCCAGCGGAGGGGTCATGTCGCACGCCGAGCTGCTCGCCCGCCACCGCAAGGTGCTGCCGTCCTGGCTGGCCCTCTACTACGACCAGCCGATCGAGCTGGTCGACGGCAAGGGCTGCCGGGTGGTCGACGGCGAGGGCACCACCTACCTGGACTTCTTCGCCGGGATCCTGACCACGATGATCGGCTACAACCCGCCCGAGGTGGTGGAGGCGGTCCGCGAGCAGGCCGGCCGGATGGTCCACTCCTCGACCCTGTACCTGATCCGCAGGCAGGTCGAGCTGGCCGAGCGGGTGGCCGAGCTGTCGGGCATCCCCGACGCCAAGGTGTTCTTCACCAACTCGGGCAGCGAGGCCAACGAGGCGGCGCTGCTGCTGGCCACCACCGCCCGGCGCAGCAACCAGGTGCTGGCCCTGCGCAACAGCTACCACGGCCGCTCGTACGCGGCCATGGGGGTCACCGGCAACCGCAGCTGGTCGGCGTCCAGCTTCACCCCGGTGAACGTCAGCTACGTCCACGGCGGCTACCGCTACCGCAGCCCGTTCCGCGACCTGCCCGACGACCGCTACATCGCGGCCTGCGTCGACGACCTGCGCGACGTGATCGACACCACCACCGCCGGCCAGGTGGCCTGCATGATCGCCGAGCCGGTCCAGGGCGTTGGCGGCTTCGCGGTGCCGCCCGACGGGCTGTTCGGGGCCATGAAGGAGGTCCTGGACGACCACGGGATCCTGTTCGTCTCCGACGAGGTCCAGACCGGCTGGGGCCGGACCGGCGACCACTTCTGGGGCTACCAGGCGCACGGGATCGTGCCCGACATGCTGACCTTCGCCAAGGGGCTGGGCAACGGCCTGCCCATCGGCGGGGTGGTGGCCCGGGCCGAGCTGATGGACTCGGTCACGGCCAACTCGATCTCCACCTTCGGCGGCAACCCGCTGGTGGCCAGCGGCGCCCTGGCCGTCCTGGACTTCCTGGCCGCCCACGACCTCCAGGGCAACGCCCGGGTGGTCGGGGCCCGCCTGGCCGACGGCCTGCGCCGCCTGGCCGAGGGCCGCCCGGCCGTGGGCGAGGTCCGGGCCAAGGGCCTGATGCTGGCCGTCGAGCTGGTCGAGCCGGGCACCCGCACCCCGGCCCCGGCCCTGGCCGCCCAGCTCCAGGAGGAGGCCCGCCGCGGCGGCCTGCTGGTCGGCAAGGGCGGCCTCTACGGCAACGTCCTGCGGATCGC
>CALGFH010000425.1 GCA_937881255.1 uncultured Actinomycetes bacterium | reverse complement strand
GAGGCCGACGAGCACCAGGGCGCGCTGGCGCCAGATGGACCTTGCCAGGTTCGCCGCTGCCGGGCCCAGCTGGACCGGCGGCTCGACCTGCTGTTCGGACACGCGAACCCCCCGCTCGCTCTGACCGCCCCTGGTCGAGGCGTTCGCCCTTCAAATTCTGGCCATGCCTGAGTAGGCGGCCAGCTTCAATCGTCGTACGGGCCCTCGTGCCGACGGCGTAGGGCGTCAGGGACCCGCGGTGGTCGGCGGCGGTGGCGTGGTCGGCGGCGCGGTCGTGGGCGTCGTCGGTGGCTGGGTGGTCGGCGTGGTCGGCGGCCGGGTGGTCGGCGGCCGGGTGGTCGGGGAGCCGCCCGGGCTGGGCTTGCGGGTGGTGGTGGTCGCCCGCCGCCCGGTGGTGGTCGTGGCCAGCCGGCCGCCGGAGACGCCCTGGAAGGCGCCGGTTCCGGCCGTGGCCTTGACGGCGGTCGTGGTGGTGCGCTTGGGGGCGGTGGTCGAGGGGGCGCTCGAGGAGGCGGGGGCGACCGTCGGGTCGGGCGAGAACACGGTCCCGATGGCGTCGCAGCCGGGACCGCACTGCCCCTGGGAGGCCACGGCGAAGGCGACCGTGAAGGCGATCAGGGCGAAGGCCGAGAACCCGGCCACCCGGACCCGCCGCTTGGCCTGCCAGCCCTCGGTGAGGGTGACCACCAGCCTGGAGATCCGCTCGACCAGGCCGGCCTGGGCGTTCCCGGCGGCGGCGGCGAACGGCGTCCAGGACGGGGACCGCTTGGCGGCCGCCTTGACGTCGGCCGGGGTGGCGGCAGTGCCGGCAGGGCCGATCAGGGCGGGCGGGAGCGGGCGGGCCGTCCTGATCTCGACCGGCGGGTGCCGGTCGGCCTTCGAGCCGGGGCCGGGCCTCGGATCGGCCTTGGGACCGGGCGCGGTGGCCGCATCCAGGCCGGGCAGGCCAAGGGCCGTCCCCAGGTCAACGGCCGAGAACGGCCGCTCCAGCAGCGTCAAGGCCGGGTCGGGCGCGACGCCGTGGTGGCGGTGCCGGCCGCGATCGGCGAGCACGATCAGCTCGCCCCGGTAGCGGTGGCGGACCTGGGCCAGGGTGGTGTCGGCGCCATCGCGGGGCAGGTCGAGCACGACCGTGTCGGCGTCGGCCAGCCCGTCCCGGTCGGCCGCCTCGCGCACGCCGGTGAACCGGGTCAGGGTGCCGCTGGCCCCGAGCAGGTACTTCAGCAGGGCGGCCAATCCCGCGCTCTCGGAGAGCAGGACGACCCGCCGCGGTGGGCGCAGATCACGCCTCGATCCCTTCGTCCCCGTTCCCGCCGTGGTCACCTGCCGGGCCCTCCTTCACACGCCGAGTGGCGGCACGAAGCCGCCACCTGTTCCCTCTTCCAGGCGCTCCGGGCATCGCGGCGATACGGCCGCAAAAACCGTAAGTTCGGCTACGGCGATGGAACTGCCGGGTCGCCGGGCGGGGGCGTGGCCAGCCAGCGCAGCACCTCGGCGGTGTGCTCGCCGAGGGCCGGCGGGGCCAGCCGGTAGGAGGCCGGGGTCGCGGACAGGCCGATCGGGTTGGCCACCTGGGGGACCCCGCCGGCGTCGGCCACCGGGCCGAGGCCGAGGCGCTCGGCCAGGGCGAAGGCCTCGCCCACGTCGTTGACCAGGCCGCAGGGCACCCCGGCCTCGGCCAGGGCGGCCACCCAGTCGGCCGCCCCCCGGGCGGCCAGGGCCTCCTCGAGCAGGGCGGCCAGGTCCTCGCGGTTGGCCACCCGGTCGGCGTTGGTCGCGAACCGCGGGTCGGCCGCCGTGCGCTCCAGGCCCAGCACCCGGCAGAGGCGGGCGAACTGGCCGTCGTTGCCGACGGCCACCACCAGCGGCCGGTCGGCGGTGGCCAGGGTCTCATACGGGGTGATGCTGGGGTGCCGGTTGCCCATGGCCCGGGGCGGGGTCCCGGTGCACAGGAACGAGGACGCCTGGTTGACCAGGCTGGCCAGGGCCGAGCCGAGCAGGCTGACCTCGACCCGCTGCCCGCGCCCGGTCCGCTCCCGCTCCTGGAGGGCGGCCAGGACGCCGCCGAAGGCGTACAGGCCGGTGAGCACGTCGACCAGGGCCACCCCGACCTTGGTGGGCTCGCCCTCGGCCGGGCCGGTGATGCTCATCAGCCCGCTGGTCGCCTGGACCAGGAAGTCGTAGCCGGGCAGCTCGGCCCCGGCTCCCCGGCCGAAGCCGGAGATGGAGCACCAGACCAGGCCGGGGTTGTCCTTGGCGATCTCGTCGTAGCCGAGCCCGAGGCGCTCGAGGGCGCCGGCCTTGAAGTTCTCGACGACAACGTCGGCCCTGGCCGCCAGGGCCCTGGCGGCCCGCCGGCCCTGGTCGCTCTTGAGGTCGAGGGCGGCGCTGCGCTTGTTGCGGTTGACGGCCAGGTAGTAGGTGCTGTGGCCGCCGGAGAAGGGCGGCCCCCAGGCGCGGGTCTCGTCGCCGCCGTCGGGGTGCTCGACCTTGACCACGTCGGCCCCGAGGTCGCCCAGCAGCATGGTCGCGAACGGCCCGGCCAGCACCCTGGAGAAGTCGGCCACCACCAGTCCATCCAGGAACGGCCCGGCCAGCACCCTGGAGAAGTCGGCCACCACCAGGCCCTCCAGAGCCCTATGCATCGGGGCACCGCTCCACGGTTCCCCGAACCCCTCCGGTGGTCACAGGCGGAAGTCCCGGTCGGGGGACGGCTCGGCCACGTCCATCTGGGCCTTCTGGAGGCGGCCGGCGTAGTCCCAGTTCAGCGCCTGCCAGCGGGTGAACTGGTCCAGCACCCAGATGCCGGACTGGCGGCTGCCGTTGCCGGAGCGGCCGTTGCCGCCGAACGGCAGGTGGGCCTCGGCCCCCGAGGTCGAGTTGTTGACGCTGACCATCCCGGCCGAGACGCCCGCCCGGAAGCGGAAGGCGGTGGCCGGGTCGCGGGTGTAGACGGCCGCCGACAGGCCGTAGCCGTGCCCGTTGGCCAGGGCCACCGCCTCCTCCAGGGACCCGCAGGCGGCCACCCCGACGATCGGCCCGAAGGTCTCCCGCCGGTACAGCTCGTCGCCGGCGGTGACCCCGGAGACGACCGTCGGGTGGCAGTAGAGGCCGTCGTCGGGGTCGCCGAGGAAGCCCTGGCGCGGGTTGGCGGCGGTGATCCGCCCGGTCCCGGTCGAGCCGTGGACACGGTGGTGGGGCTCGATCAGCTCCAGCCAGCCCAGGAACCGGTCGCAGAAGCGCTGGTCGATCATGGGCCCGTAGAGCACGTCACCGAACGGGTCGCCGACCACGGCCCGCTCGACGGCGGCCGCGAACCGGGCCAGGAACTCGTCGTGGACCGCGCGGTGGGCGATCACCGTGCCCAGCGAGGTGCAGCGCTGGCCGGCGGTGCCGAAGCCGCTGAACAGTGCGCCCTCGACGGCCAGGTCGAGGTCGGCGTCGGGCATCACCACCAGCGGGTTCTTGCCGCCCAGCTCCAGGCAGGGGACCTGGAGGTGGCGGCCGCAGAGCTCGCCGATGCGGCGGCCGACCTCGGTGGAGCCGGTGAAGCCGACCTTGTCGACCAGCCCGGCCTCCAGGGCGGCGGCCAGGCCCTCGAAGGTGGCCGGGCCGTCGGCCTGGACCAGGTTGAGGACGCCGTCGGGCAGGCCGGCGTGCCAGCACAGCTGGGCCAGGGCCTCGGCGGTGGCCGGGGCGCACTCGGCCGGCTTCCAGACGACCGCGTTGCCGCAGAGCAGCGCCGGGACCAGGTACCAGGAGGGCACCGCCACCGGGAAGTTGCCGGCGGTGATCACCGCCGCCACCCCGACCGGCTGGCGGAAGGTGAACAGCTGCTTGTCCGGCATCTCGCTCGGCACCGTCTGGCCGTAGAGCCGCCGGCCCTCGCCGGCGAAGAAGTCGCAGGTGTCGACGATCTCGGTGACCTCGCCCCTGGCCTCGGCCAGCGGCTTGCCGATCTCGCGGGTGAGCAGGCGGGCCAGGGACTCGGCGTTCTCCTCCACCAGCCGCCCCAGGTGCTTGACCACCCGCCCCCGGACCGGGGCCGGCGTGGCCGCCCACCCGGCCTGGGCCTCCCGGGCGGCCGCGCACGCGGCCACGAACGTCCCCGGCTCGGCCAGCAGCACCTCGGCGACCACGTCGGTGGTGTGGGCCGGGTCGACCGACCGGTGGCGGCGGCCGCCCTCGGCCCGCCTCCCGCCGACACGGGAGGCGAGCAGCGCCGCCTGCTGGGTCATGGGAGCCACCGTAGCCCAAAAACGCCGGTGCGGCGCGCAGCCCGGGAAGGGCCACGCGCCGCACCGTTCCCCACGATGCTGGGATGTTGCCTAGCGGAGACCCAGCTTGCTCGAGCAGGCCGGCCAGGCGCCCCAGCCCTGGGAGGCCCGGACACGCTCGGCGACGCGGATCTGCTCGGCCCGGCTGGCGTTGTGGGCCGAACCGGAGCCGCCGTTGGCGGCCCAGGTGCCCGGGGCGAACTGCAGGCCGCCGGAGTAGCCGTTGCCGGTGTTGATGCCCCAGTTGCCGCCCGACTCACACTGGGCCAGGCGGTCCCAGACGCTGCCGCCGGCCGGGGCCGCGGCCGACCGGGTGGCGGTCGAGCGCTGGGAGCTGGAGGCGGGAGCGGCGGACCGCTCCGAGGAGACGACGCGGGTCACGGCCAGCGCCGGCAGCGGGCGGTGCTTGAGCTTCTCGCCCTTGGCGGGGATCAGCAGCTTCTGCCCGGGGTAGATGAGGTTGGGGTGCTTGATCTTCTTGTTCAGGTCCCAGACCGGCCGCCAGCTCGACAGCTTCGCCTTCTTGGCGATCTTGCTCAGGCTGTCGCCCTGCTTGACCGTCACCTTCTTGCGCTTCTGGTCGGTCTGGGCGGCGACGATCTTGGTCTGGCCGCGCTGGACGGCGTCGACGGGCTCGGCCGACGCCGGCAGCGCGAACGCCGAGGCGAGGACCGCCGCTCCGAGGCCGGTGACGACGCTCAGGCGGGCCGTCCGGGCTAACTGGTGTGCATGCGTGCGTGCCAAGGAAAGTTCCTCCTCCTGCACTTGGGGGTGGCCCGACGGGACGGGCCGGTAAGACCCGCGCGCCGCCACGCGGCGCACGGACGCGCTCCCGTTCTCGGGGCGCTGGCCGGGAGGGGCGCAGTGGGGGCGCGCTCTCCTCCGGCCGTACGAGTCGTGGAGAGTAGAGGAGGTCGGCAGAAAACGTCAAGGCGGCCGATGCGACCCATTGGTCGGCTCGCGCCCGGTTGCTCTAGGCTGGTCCCGGGGGACGGGGAGGCTGGTTCGGGCATCCAGGACGATCGGGGGAGAACGGTCGGCTGTCCGGCCTGCGGGGAGCCGAACCCGGGGCGGGCACGGTTCTGCCTGGCCTGCGGCGAGCCGCTGCCCTCGGGCACGGCCAGGCCCGGCGGCACCCGCAAGGCCGTGACCGTGGTCTTCAGCGACCTGAGCGGCCTGCCTGGCCTGCGGCGAGCCGCTGCCCTCGGGCACGGCCAGGCCCGCCGGCACCCGCAAGGCCGTGACCGTGGTCTTCAGCGACCTGAGCGGCTCCACGGCCCTGGGCGAGCGGCTCGACCCCGAGTCGCTGTCGCGGGTCATGGCCCGCTACTACGAGGCCATGCGGGCGGTCGTCCGCCGCCACGGCGGCACGGTCGAGAAGTTCGCCGGCGACGCCGTCATGGCCGTGTTCGGCATCCCGGCCGCCCACGAGGACGACGCCCTGCGGGCGGTCAGGGCGGCCAGCGACATGCACGCCGCCCTGGCCGAGCTGAACCAGGGGCTGTGGCGCGAGTGGCGGGTGCGGCTGGAGCTGCACACCGGCGTCAACACCGGCGAGGTCATGACCGGCGACACCGGGGTGGGCAGCTCGCTGGTGGTCGGGGACGCCGTCAACCTGGCCGCCCGGCTGGAGCAGGCGGCCGGGCCCGGCCAGATCCTGCTCGGCCGGGCCAGCTGGCGCCTGGTCCGCGACGCCGTCGAGGTCGAGCCGCCGGTGGTCCTGGCCCTCCCCGGCCGCCGCTCGGGCGAGCCCGCCTACCGCCTGCTGGCCGTGCGGCCGGGAGCGGCCGGCCGGACCCGCCGCCTCGACGCCCCCTTCGTCGGCCGGGCCTCGGAGCTGCGCCTGTTCCAGTGGGCGTACGAGCGGGCGGCCGGCGAGACCGCCATGCACCTGCTGACCGTGCTCGGCGGCGCCGGGGTCGGCAAGACCCGGCTGGTCCTGGAGGCGGCCGCCCGGCTGGAGGGCGACCCGGCCCTGCTGCTCGGCCGCTGCCTGCCCTACGGCAACGGCAGCACCTTCTGGCCGCTGGCCGAGGTGGTCCGCCAGGCGGCCGGGATCGGGCTGGAGGACCCGCCGGCGGCGGCCAGGGCCAAGCTGGCCGCCCTGGTCGACCGGGGCGACCCCGACGGGGACCTGGTGGCCGAGCGGATCGGGCAGCTGATCGGGCTGGAGGCCGACCCGGCCCCGATCGAGGAGGCCGCCTGGACGACCCGCCGCCTGCTGGAGTCGCTGGCCGCCGAGCGAGCCCTGGTGGTGGTGTTCGACGACCTCCACTGGGCCGAGCCGACCTTCCTCGACCTGGTCGAGCAGCTGGGCGAGGGCGGCCACCAGGCCCCGATCCTGCTCGTCGCCATCGCCCGGCCCGAGCTGCTGGAGCAGCGCCCGGCCTGGGCCGGCGGCCGGCCCAACGCCGTCAGCATGCTGCTGGAGCCGCTGGGGCCGGACGACTCGGGGGCGCTGCTGGACGGGCTGGCCGGCGCCGGGGCCCTGCCCGCCCCGGCCCGGGAGCGGATCACCCGGGCCGCCGGCGGGAACCCGCTGTTCATCGAGGAGCTGCTGGCCACCCTGGTCGAGGAGGGCCGGCTGCGCCGCCAGGCCGGTGGCTGGGAGGTGGCCGGCGACCTGGCCGCCGCTCCCATGCCCCCGACCATCCAGGCGCTGGTCGCGGCCCGTCTCGACCGGCTGGACAGCGGCGACCGGGACCTGCTGGAGCGGGCCGCGGTGGTCGGCCAGGCCTTCGGTAGCGACACGGTGGCCGAGCTGTCGCCGCCCGGCGCCCGGGCCGAGGTGCCGGCCCGGCTGCGCGGGCTGGTGCGGCGCGAGTTCCTGCGCCCGGCTCCGGCCAGGCTGCCCGCCGAGGCCGGTAGAAGCGGGCGCCTGAGCAACGTAGGGCTCCCCGGCAAGGAGGGCTACCAGTTCCGCCACCTGCTGGTCCGCGACGCCGTCTACGCGGCCGTGCCCAAGCAGGCCAGGGTGGAGCTGCACGAGCGGCTGGCCGGCCTGCTGGAGGCCAGGGCCGGGGCCCGGGTGCGCGAGTACGAGGAGATCGTCGGCTACCACCTGGAGCAGGCCTGGCGCTTCCTGGGCGAGCTGGGCCCGATCGACCGGCGCGGGCGTGAGCTCGGGTCCAGGGCGGCCGGGCGGCTGGCCGCGGCCGGGCGGCGGGCCCTGGGCCGGGGCGACACCCCGGCCGCCACCGCCCTGCTCGACCGGGCGCTGGCCCTGCTCCCGGGCGACCACCCGCTCCGCGGCCACCTGCTCAACGACCTGGCCGAGAGCCTGGTCGCGGCGGGCGACTTCGGCCGCGCGGCCGAGGTCCTGACCGCGGCCACGGTGGCCGCCGAGGCCGCCCCCGACCGCGGCCTGCTCGCCCAGGTGGCGGTCGGCCGGCTCGGGATGCGGCTGCTCACCGAGCCCGGGCTGCCCCTCGACACCATCCAGGGCGAGGTCGGGGCGGCCATCGACGCCCTCGGCCAGGCCGGCGACGACCGCGGCCTGGCCAGGGCCTGGCGCCTGCTCGGCTACGAGAGCTTCATGCGCTGCCGCATCGAGCGGGCCGAGGAGGCCCTGGCCCGGACGATCGAGCACGCCCGGCGGGCCGGGGACGAGCGGGTCGACGCCTACGCCAGGGGCATGCTGGCCGCGGCCGCCTTCTGGGGGCCGCTGCCGGTCCCGGACGGCGCCGACCGCTGCCGCCGGCTGCTGGCCGAGACGGCCGGCAACCGCTACGTGGAGGGCAGCGTGCTCCACGTCCTGGCCGCCCTGGCGGCCATGCAGGGCCGCTTCGACCAGGCCCGCGACCTGGTCGACCAGGGGACCGAGGTGGCGGCGACCCTGGGCCGGCTGCGCCTGGCGGCCATCTGGAGCCAGTTCGCGGCCACCGTCGAGTCGCTGGCCGGCCGGCCCGAGGCGGCCGAGGAGCGGCTGCAGCGCGGCTACCGGGCGCTGGAGCGGATGGGGGAGACCGGGGCCCGCTCCAACCTGGCCGCCGACCTGGCCCACGCCCTGGTCGCCGGGGGGCGCCACGACGAGGCCAGGCGGTTCGCCGACCTCAGCCGGGCCCTGGCCGCCCGGGAGGACGTCTACGCCCAGGTGCGCTGGCGGGCGGCGACGGCCAGGGCCCTGGCCGCCGACGGCGACCCCGGCCGGGCTGCGCTGGCGGGCGGCGGCGGCCAGGGCCCTGGCCGCCCACGGCGACCCGGCCGGGCGGCCGGGCTGGCCAGGGAGGCGGTCGAGCTGGCCGAGGCCACCGACATGCTCAACCTCCGGGCCGACGCCTGGCTGGACCTGGCCGCCACGGCCGAGCTGGCCGGCCGGCCCGAGGAGGCGGCGGGCGCGGCCGCCAGCGGCCTGGCCCTGTACGAGCGCAAGGGCAACCAGGTGGCCGCGGCCGCCGTCCGGGCCCGGCTCGGCCTGGCCGCCCCGCCCCAGGCCGGCGGCCGCGAGGCCGGCTGAGCCGGGTCGCCGGGACTTGCCGGCCCGACCGGGGTCGGCCAAGATCAACGGCGCCGTGGGTCAGCGAGCAGGGAGGCCGGCATGCCGCACTGGGGACTGCAGATGGACGGGCCCAACAAGCTGCTGAACGCCGTCGCCACCGCGCTCCGCGGAGCGTTCCATGCCGGTGACGCCGACCGGCTGCTCGCCATCGGCCGGACGCTCGGCCTGCTCCGCCGACTCGCCTTCGACGAGCCCGAATTCCTGCTCCGGCTCCAGGACAGCCAGCACGCCCTGGAGAACGCGGTCGGGCAGGTGCTCGCGGACGCCCAGAGCGACGCCGGGGACGAGCTGGTCGACCCCGAGGTGCTCCTGACGCTGACCAAGGCCCTGGCCGCCGCCTTCGACCCGCACGACGGCACAGGCAGCTAACCGTCTCGAACCGCTCGAGCGGAGTCCCACCTGCTCCGCAGATGTTGAAGAATGCCCGCTTCGGACGATGGTTCAGCAGCCCCGGGTCGCACCCGGCACCCAAGCAGTAGCCGCCGCCTGGCAATGGACCGGCGCCGGGCTGGCCATGCTCGCCACCACCGCGGTGTTCGTGGCCATGGCGGTCTATGTGTGGCGGCGGCGAGGCGGCTCGGCCGGGGCCGCCCTCGCCCTGGTGCTGGTGGCGCTGCTGCTCTGGGCCGGGACCTACGCGGCCGAGCTGAGCGCGACCGACCTGGCGGCCAAGGAGCGCTGGGGCGACGTCAAGTACGTCGGCCTGGTGCTGCTCCCGCCGGCCTGGTTCGCGTTCGCGGCGCTGTTCGCCGGGCGCGGGTCGTGGGTGAACGGGCGCAACCTGGCCCTGCTGGCCATCCACCCCCTGGTGGTCCTGCTCCTGCTGGCCAACGCCGCCACCCACGACCTGATCCGCTGGTACCCGGAGGCGGCGGCCGCCGACCCGGACGCCGTGGCCGAGCCCGGCCCGCTGTTCTGGCCCCACCTGGTCTACTCCGGCGTGGTGATGTGGGGCAGCCTGATCCTGATGGTGGCGGCCCTGGTCCGCGCCTCGCGGGTCTACCGGCGGGTCACCACCATCCTGATCGTCAGCCTGGTCGTGCCCTACGGGTTCAACCTGCTCTACAACTTCGACGTGGGGCCGTTCGGGCGGATCGACCTGACGCCGTTCCTGCTCATCGTGTCCTGCCTGGTGCTGGTCTGGGGGCTGTTCCGGTTCCGGCTGCTCGGCATCCGCCCGGTGGCCCGCGGCCTGGTGTTCGAGACCATCTCCGAAGCGGTGCTGGTGCTCGACCCGCTCCGACGGGTGGTCGACGCCAACCCGCCGGCCGAGCGGCTGCTCGGCCGGTCCCTGGCCGACGCCGTCGGCCACCCCCTGGGGGACCTGCTGCCGGAGGCGGCCGACGCGGTCCGCGACCGGCTGGCGGCCGGCAACGGGGCCGCCGGGAGCCTGCCCGAGGAGCTGGTCGTGACCCGGGAGGGGGCCACCCGGCGGTACGAGCCGACGGTGGTGGCCATGCCCGACCGGCAGGGGCCGCCGATCGGCTGGCTGATGATGCTGCGCGACGTCACCGAGCACCACCGGACCATGCGCAGCCTGCGCCAGGCCGACGAGCAGCGCCGCTCCCTGCTGGCGCGGGTGGTGACCAGCCAGGAGCAGGAGCGGCGCCAGGTCGCCGGCGACATCCACGACGACGCCATCCAGGCCATGGTGGCCGTCACCCTGCAGCTCCAGGCGCTCGGGGGTCGGCTGCGCGACCCCCGCTCCACCGAGCTGCTGGAGCGGCTGGCGGCCACGGCCACCGAGAGCGTCGGCCGGCTCCGTCAGCTCGTCTTCGAGCTGCGCCCGCCCCTGCTCGACGAGGTCGGGCTGGCCGCGGCCCTCGACCAGTACGCCAGGCGGGCCGGCGAGCTGGCCGGCTTCGTGGTCCAGGTCAGCGACGAATCGGCCGGGGAGCTGCCCGCCGAGCTGCGGGTGGTCGCCTACCGGATCGTCCAGGAGGCACTGGCCAACGTGCGCGCCCACGCCCACGCCCAGCGGGTCGCGGTCCGCCTCGAGGAGGTCGAGGGCGGCGTCCTGGCCCGGGTCAGCGACGACGGCGCCGGCTTCCTCCCCGGCCTGGTCGAGCGCCGCCCGGCCGGCCACCTCGGCCTCATCAGCATGCGCGAGCAGGCCACCATGGCCGGCGGCTGGTGCCGCATCGCCAGCGCCCCCGGCATGGGCACCACCGTCGAGCTCTGGCTCCCCCGCCCCAAGGGCTAGCCCGCACGGTCGCGCGGCCGCCGTCCTGGACAGGGTCCCGGCATTTGTGCTTGCGGGGGCTCCGCCCCTGCCCCCCCGAACCCGCTCCTGCCCCGCCCCCGAACCCGGGCGCGGATCACCCCGAACCCGCTCCTGCCCCACCCCCGAGGATGGGCGCGGATCACCCCGAGCCCGGGTGCTCGGGCCCCCCGGTGGGGAACCTAGCACCCCGGCCGGTGGAGTTCCGGCGGCCGTCCACACCCCCCCGGCCGACACTCGTCCGACCGCCGTCACGATCAGGTTGGGGGGCAGGGGGCGAAGCCCCCGCATGTTCTTTCGCGAGCCCCGACCTCTTGCCGGACCCTGACTTCTGCCGACTCCGACTTCTTGCCGGCCCCGACCTCTGCCGGGCTCGACCCATCCACGTCCCCGGCGGACTGGATCGGATCTGCTCCCGCGTCAGCGGGCGGTCCAGCCGCCGTCGAGGATCAGGGAGGTGCCGTTGACGAAGGCGGCGGCGGGGGAGCAGAGGTAGAGGAGGGCGTCGGCGACCTCGTTGGGCTCAAGGAGGCGCTTGATGGCGGGCTCGGTGAGCATGACCTGCTCGATCACGTCGGACTCGGAGATGTCGTGGATGCGGGCCTGGTCGGCGATCTGGCCCTCGACCAGGGGGGTGCGGACGTAGGCGGGGCAGATGCAGTTGGAGGTGACGCCGCGGGGGCCGCCCTCCAGGGCGAGGACCTTGGAGAGGCCCTCCAGGCCGTGCTTGGCGGCGACGTAGGCGCTCTTGTAGGGGGAGGCGCGGAGGCCGTGGACGGAGGAGATGTTGACGATCCGGCCCCAGCCGCGGTCGTACATGCCGGGGAGGACCGCCCGGGCGAGGCGGAAGGGGGCTTCCACCATCAGGGCGAGCATGGCCGCGAACCGCTCGGGGGGGAACTCCTCGACCGGGGCCACGTGCTGGAAGCCGGCGTTGTTGACCAGGATGTCGGCGGCCAGGTCGAGGGCGTCCAAGGCGGCCGGGTCGGTCAGGTCGGCGGCCACCGGGGTGCCGCCGAGGTCGTCGGCGACCCGGGCGGCGCCCCCGGCGTCGAGGTCGATCACGGTGACCTTGGCCCCCGCCCCGGCCAGGCGGCGCGCGCAGGCCTCGCCGATGCCGCTGGCCCCGCCGGTGACGATGGCGGTCCTGCCGCCCAGGTCGACGTCCATCGAACCTCCCCGCGGGCTCAGGCCCGCAGCTCGTGCTTCATGACCTTGCCAAGGGCGTTGCGGGGCAACGCCTCCACGTAGTGGACCACCCGGGGCCGTTTGAAGGCGGCCAGCCGCTCGGCGGCGAAGGCCAGCAGCTCCTCGCGGCCGGGCGGGGCGCCCGGGTCGGCGGGGACGACGAAGGCGGTCACCTGCTCGCCCCACTCCTCCGATGGGGTGCCGACGACCGCCGCCTCGGCCACCCCCGGGTGCTCTCCCAGCAGCTCCTCGACCTCGCGGGGGTGGACGTTGTAGCCGCCGGTGATGATCAGCTCCTTGCTGCGGCCCTCGATGCGCAGGTAGCCGTGGTCGTCGAAGCTGCCCAGGTCGCCGGTGCGGAACCAGCCGTCGGGGTCGAACGCCTCGGCCGTCGCCGCCGGGTTGCCCCAGTAGCCGGAGAAGACGTTGGGACCCCGCAGCAGGACCTCGCCCTGGTCGCCCCCGGCCAGGCGCAGCTCGACCCCGGGCAGGGGCAGCCCGACCGTGCCCGGCCGGCGCTGGCCGTCGTAGGGGTTGGACACGTTCATGATCGTCTCGGTCATGCCGTAGCGCTCCAGCACCCGCTGGCCGGCCCGCTCGGCCAGGCGCTCGAACACCGTCGGGGGCAGCGGCGCCGACCCGGAGACGCACAGCCGCAGCCGGCCCAGCTCGGCCGCCCGGGGCGAGGCGGCCAGCCGGGCGTACATGGTCGGCACCCCGAAGAACAGGGTCGCCTGGTGGTCGCGGGCCGCGTCCAGGACGGCGCCGACCTCGAAGCGGGGCAGCAGCACGGCCGACGCCCCGGCCAGCAGGGTGCCGTGCAGGCCGACCCCGAGGCCGTGGATGTGGAACAGGGGCAGGGCCAGCACCAGCCGGTCGCCCTGCTCCCAGCGCCAGGCCAGGCGCAGGGCCTCGGCGCTGGCCAGCAGGTTGCCGTGGGCCAGCACGGCCCCCTTGGGGGCGCCGGTGGTGCCCGAGGTGTAGCAGAGCAGGGCCGGGTCGCCGGGGCCGGCCCCGTCCAGCGGCGGCGGGTCGCCGTCGGGCAGGGCGACCTCGGGCCCGGTGACCAGCAGGTCGCCCCCGGCCGCGCGCCGCGCCCAGCTGCCGCGCTCCGGGTCGTCGACCACGGCCGCCCGCGGCCGGGCGTCGCCGACGATGTGGGCCACCTCGCGCTCCCGGTAGGCGGTGTTGACCGGCACCACCACCAGGCCCATGCGCAGGGCGCCGAGGTAGGCCACGACCAGGTCCATGGAGGTGGCCGCGCTGACCAGCACCCGGTCCCCGGCGGCCAGCCCGGCCCGCCGCAGCCGTCCGGCGACCCGGGCGCTGGCCTCGTCCAGCTCGCCCCGCGACCTCCAGCCCGGCTCGGCGGCCCACAGCGCCGGCCGGCCGGGAGCGGCCTGGGCCAGCCGCCGCCAGGCGGCCGGGAGGCTCCCGGCGGCCAGCAGATCGGGCTGGTCCTGGCCGGTCCCGGCGGGCAGGTGGGCCCGCCAGCTCTGTGAACTTCTGGTTTCCGACACCCAATTCTCCCGATCAGGTCTTCTCTCAGGCCCCGATCCGGCCGTATCGTACCTGGAAGGCAGTTCCCGTCATCGCCGCCGTTCGCTTCCCCGATTGGTGTGATCGCCCTTGGCGCACAACCTCTTTCCCGTCGTCCCCGACACCGGAACCCTGAAGGCAGCCCGGCTGGCCACCGAGATCACCGGCAACCCCGGCCGCTGGGTGCGCCTCGACTGCCAGCATCTCCGCCACGTCCAGCAGCCGGTCGAGGCCGGCCAGGAGCTGGAGTGCCCGACCTGCCCGCCGTCGGTGGGAGGCGCCCTGCCGTCGCACCGGGTGCTGGGCCGGGGCCCGGAGCGCCGCCGCCGGGCCTGGCTGGACGCCGGCCCGCAGGCCCCGGGCAAGGCGGGCGCGTTCGCCGCCGAGGCGGTGACCTATGCCGGCCCCATCAGCCTGGTCGACGACGCCGGCCGGATGGCCAGCGAGCTGGTGGCCAGCGCCCTGCGCCACACCGACGCCCCGGTCGAGCTGACCGTCGACGCCGGCGGCGACATGGTCCGGATCGAGGTCCGCGACGACGACTGGACCGCCCCCGGGACCGGCAAGGTCGTCTCCTTCGAGCTCCGCGAGGCCCGCTCGGGCAACTGACCGGCCGCGGCCTGGAGGCCGGTCAGCCCGGCGGCGTGGACGGCAGCGCCAGCCGGTCGGCCAGCACGTCGATGAGCGGCCGCAGCTCCATCCACCACTGCCGCAGCGGGCGCCGGTGCTCCCAGTCGGCCAGCTCCTCGGCCTCCCGCAGCGGCCGCACCCGGACCTTGCCCTCGGACAGCCCGATGATGGCGCCGCCGGGGTCGGCGCCCCCGATGTGATGGCTGAGCCAGTCGATCGAGTGCGCGGCCAGCCGGGTGCCGAGGATCCGGTCGAACGGGGACGGCGCGCCGCCCTGCTGGGTCTGGCCGAGGACCACCTCGCGGGC
>CALGFH010000424.1 GCA_937881255.1 uncultured Actinomycetes bacterium | reverse complement strand
TGTCCATGCCCGTGTTCTGGTTAGCGGCCCTGCTCAAGGAGTACGGGGCGATCCGGCTCAACGACCTGTTCGGGGAACAGGTGGTGTACACGGTCGGGGCTGAGACTCCGAACCTGACCGGCAGCCTGGGGACCCGGCTGGCCGACTACGCCGGCCACCTGATCCTGCCCACCCTAGCCCTGGCCCTGATCAGCTTCGCCGCCTGGTCGCGCTACCAGCGGGCCACCATGCTCGACGTGCTCGGCTCCGACTACATCCGCCTGGCCCGGGCCAAGGGTCTGTCGCGGTCGCGGGTGATGACCCGCCACGCCCTCCGCAACGCCCTGATCCCGCTGGTGACGGTGGTCGCCATCGACACCGGGGCGATCATCGGCGGGGCGGTCATCACCGAGCGGGTGTTCTCCTGGCAGGGCATGGGCGCCCTGCTGGTCGACGGGGTCACGTTCAACGACGTCAACGTCCTGCTGGCCTGGCTGATGGTGACCAGCGTGCTGGTGGTGCTGTTCAATCTCATCGCGGACGTGTTGTACGCGGTGCTGGACCCGAGGATCCGCTATGGCTGACACCCGACCCCGCCCGCCGGCCGCCCGGCCTCCAGGTGACGAGCCCGGGAACGGCCAGGACGTCCACACCACCGAGCACGGCGTGCAGGTCCACGAGGTGCCGGCGACCACCACCGAGCGCGAGTTCACGGTCGTCCGGCGCAGCCAGACCCAGATGATCATCCGCCGGTTCATGGCCCACAAGCTGGCTGTCGGCAGCCTGGTGGTGTTCCTGCTGGTGGTGATCTTCTCGCTGATCGGCGGCCGGCTCTGGAGGTACGGGTATGCCGACATCACCGACGAGTTCTCCTCGCCGCCGTCGCTGGAGCACCCGATGGGGACCGACGGCATCGGCCACGACTCGATGGCCCAGGTCCTCCGCGGGGCCCAGAAGTCGGTCCAGGTCGCGCTCATGGTGGCGTTCCTGGCCACTACCATCGGGGCGGTCATCGGGGCCGTGGCCGGCTACTACCGCGGCTGGGTGGACGCCGCCCTGATGCGCTTCACCGACCTGGTGCTGACCATCCCGTCGATCGCCATCCTGGCCGTGCTCGCCGCTACCGTGGCCGACCAGGCCGGGAACTGGTTCTTCATCGGGCTGGTGCTGGCGCTGCTGCAGTGGACCTACATCGCCCGGGTGGTCCGCGGCACCTTCCTGTCGCTTCGGGAGAAGGAGTTCGTGGAGGCGGCCAGGGCCCTGGGAGCCAGCGATACCCGGATCATGTTCCGCCACCTGCTGCCCAACGCCACCGGGTCGATCATCGTCAACGCCACCATCACCGTGGCCGTGGCCATCCTGGTCGAGACCGCTCTGTCCTACCTGGGCCTCGGCATCAAGCCGCCCGACACCTCGCTCGGCCTGCTGATCGCCACCGGCCAGCAGGCAGCCACCACCCGGCCCTGGCTGTTCTACTTCCCCGGGCTGTTCATCGTGATCATCGCCCTGACCATCAACTTCATCGGCGATGGCCTGCGCGACGCCTTCGACCCGACCCAGACGCGGGTGCGTGCCTGATGGCGACAACGCTGCCCGACCAGCCGGCCCCCCAGACGACCGGCGCGCCGGTGCTGGAGGTCAGGGACCTGACCGTCGAGTTCCCAACCGACGACGGCATCGTCCACGCCGTCCGCGGGGTCAGCTTTGACCTGCACCCCGGGCAGGTGCTGGGGATCGTGGGCGAGTCCGGCTCGGGCAAGAGCGTGACCTCGCTGGCCATCATGGGGCTGCTCCCCCGCTCGGCCCGGATCCGCGGGGAGGTCAACTACCGCGGGCAGAACCTGGTCAAGGTGTCCGACAAGGAGCAGACCAAGATCCGGGGCAAGCACATCTCGATGATCTTCCAGGACCCGATGACCAGCCTGAACCCCGTCTACACGGTCGGCTGGCAGCTCCAGGAGGCGATCCTCGCCCACCAGGACGTCGGCAAGGACAAGGCCTGGACCCGGGCGGTGGAGCTGCTCGACATCGTCGGCATCCCCAACGCCGCCGAGCGGGCCAAGAACTACCCGCACGAGTTCTCCGGCGGCATGCGCCAGCGGGCCGTCATCGCCATGTCGATGACCAACGACCCGGACGTGATCATCGCCGACGAGCCGACCACCGCCCTGGACGTGACCGTCCAGGCCCAGGTGCTCGACACCCTGCGCCGGGTGCAGGAGAACACCTCGGCCGGGATCGTGCTCATCACCCACGACCTCGGGGTGGTGGCCAGCATGGCCCACCGGGTGCTGGTCATGTACGCCGGCAAGCCGGTCGAGGTCGGCGAGACCGACGACATCTACTACGACCCGCGGATGCCCTACACGCTCGGCCTGCTGGGGAGCCTGCCCCGGCTCGACCAGAAGGGCGACGAGCCGCTCACCCCGATCCGGGGGGCGCCGCCGTCGCTGATCAACCTGCCCCCGGGCTGCCCGTTCTCGCCCCGCTGCCCGATGAGCCGTCCCCACTGCGACGCCGAGGAGCCGCCGCTGCGGTCGGTGAGCGGCGTCGACCACGTCGCCGCCTGCCACTACGCCGAGGAGCTGGCCGGGGACGTCGCCGCCGCCGAGGTGTTC
>CALGFH010000423.1 GCA_937881255.1 uncultured Actinomycetes bacterium | reverse complement strand
CACCCTCACCGACGCCGACGGGGCCGCCACCCGCGACCGCATGGCCGCCCTGGCCACCGAACGACTGGAGGCGGTCCTCCGCACCGCCGGGTAGGGTAGTTCCGAGAGGTCGGTTCGGTACGCCCGCGAACTGAGAGGTGGGCTCGGTGGTCGACTACACGGTGGCCGGCGTCGAGGGGGGGTTGTGCGCGCCCCGGGGGTTCCGGGCGGCGGCGGTCGACGCCGGGCTGGCCCCGGGGCCAGGGCCCGACCTGGGGCTGGTGGTCAGCCAGCAGACCTCGGCGGCGGCCGGCCGCTTCACCTCCCACCCGTTCGCCTCCGCCCCGGTGCGCTGGTCGCGGGCCCAGCTGCGGTCCGGCCTGGCCAGGGCGGTGCTGGTCCACGCGGGCAGCGCCAACGCCGCCACCGGCCCCGACGGCGACGCCGACGCGGCCGGCCTGGCCGCCCGCTGCGCCGCCGCCATCGGCTGCCCTGCCGGCGAGGTGCTGGTCTGCGGCACCGGCGCGGTCGGGGTCCGGCTGGCCGTGGCCGACGCCGCCGAGGCCGCCGACAAGGCCACCGCCGCCCTCGGCCGGCGCGGGTCGGGCGAGGTCGCCAAGGCCATGACCGCCTCGGGCGGGGTCGCCCGCGAGCACGCCGTGGCCGTGGCCTGGTCCGAGGGCGAGGTCCGCATCGGCGGCGCCGCCAAGGCCTCGGTCCCGTTCGCCCCCGCCTTCGACCACCCCCCGCAGCAGGTGTCCGCCACCACCCTGGTCGTGCTGACCACCGACGCCACCGTCGAGGCCGGGGTGCTCGACGGCCTGCTGGGCCGGGCGGTGGCCCGCTCCTTCGAGCGGGTCATGGTCGACCAGGCCCCGGGCATGGCCGACGCGGCCGTGCTGCTGGCCAACGCGACCGCGGCCGCCCCGACCCTGCGGGCCGGCAGCGACGGGGCCGCGGCCTTCGAGGCCGCCCTGACCCAGCTGTGCGAGTCCCTGGCCGAGGGCCTGGCCCTGCGCGTCCCCGGGGCCCGCAAGCTGGTGGTGGTGACCGTCCACGGCGCCGCCGACCACACCGACGCCCTGGCCGCGGCCAGGGCGATCGCCGGCTCGGTGGCCCTGCGGGCCGCCCTGGCCGCCGGCCTGCCCTCCTGGCCGGCCGTGCTCGACGCCCTGGCCACCGCCGGGGTGGCCCTGCACCCGGGCAGGGTCGGGGTCAGCTTCGGCCCGGTCACGGTGGTCGCCGACGGCCGCTCGGCCTCCCACGACGAGCGGGCCGCGGCCGCCGTCGCCGCCAAGGCCCAGGTCGACCTGGCCGTCGACCTCGGCGTCGGCCAGGCCGCCGCGACCGTGACCACCACCGACCTCCCCCCCGAGGCCCTGGGGCGCCACGGCGGGTAGACTATGCGCTCCGGCCGTGCCCGCCCCGGCCAGCTCGGCAACCCAGAAAGGCTCCACATGCCGTCCAATCGCGTGCTCGTGGTCGAGGACGATCCGAGCGTGCGCGGGCTGCTCCAGACGATCCTGGAGGACGAGGCCCTCGAGGTCATCCTGGCCGCCGACGGCGAGGAGGGGCTGGAGCTGGCCCGCACCGTCGACCCCGACGTCGTCCTGCTGGACGTGATGATGCCCGGGCTCGGCGGGCCCGACGTCATCCGGCGCCTGCGCCGGGCCGACGGCTCGCTGCCGTTCGCGGTCCTGGTGGTGACCGGCGCGGCCGAGGTGATCGCCCCGCTGCGCAGCGAGCTCGGCCCCGAGGCCGTCCTCGAGAAGCCCTTCGACATCACCACCCTGGCCACGCGGGTCAAGTCGCTGGCCAGCGGTGACGCCCCAGGGGAGCGCCCATGAGCAAACGAGACTTCCTGTCGGTCGACGACGTCGAGCCGGCCGAGCTGGCCGCCATCCTCGACGGGGCCGACCGGCACAAGGCCGACCGCCGGGCCCGCGGCACCCTCGGCGGCCGCACGGTCGCGCTCATCTTCGAGAAGCCCTCGACCCGCACCCGGGTCTCCTTCGAGGTCGCCGTCCACGAGCTCGGCGGCTACCCGCTGCCCCTGGCCGGGGCCGAGCTCCAGCTGGGCCGGGGCGAGACCCTGGAGGACACCGCGGCCGTCCTGTCGCGCTACGTGCACGCGATCGTGCTCCGCACCTTCGCCCAGGAGAGCCTGGAGCGCCTGGCCCGGGGCGGGACCGTCCCGGTGGTCAACGCCCTGTCGGACTACTCCCACCCCTGCCAGGCCCTGGCCGACCTCCAGACCATCCGCGAGGGCAAGGGCCACCTGGCCGGCATCCGCCTGGCCTACCTGGGCGACGGCAACAACGTCGCCCACAGCCTGCTGTTCGCCGGGGCCAAGATGGGCATGCACGTGGCCATGGCCACCCCGGTCGGCTACGAGCCCATCCCTCAGGTGGTCCGGCGGGCCAGCGAGATCGCGGCCGCCACCGGCGGCAGCGTCGAGCTGACCCACGACCCGGCCACCGCCGCCAAGGACGCCGACGTGCTCTACACCGACGTCTGGGCGTCGATGGGCAAGGAGATGGAGCACGGCGAGCGGGCGCTGATCTTCAAGCCCTACCAGCTGTCCACCGACACCGTCATGGCCGCCGCCCCCGACGTCATGGTGCTCCACTGCCTGCCCGCCCACCGGGGCGAGGAGATCGCCGCCGAGGTCATGGACGGCCCCAACTCGGCCGTGTTCGACCAGGCCGAGAACCGCCTCCACACCCAGAAGGCCCTGCTGTCGTGGCTGCTCACCGGCTCCTCCGACCCGAGCTGACCGAACCGGTCACCGGGTGAGCGAGCAGCCTCCGGACGACGCCGGCCACCGGCGGGGCTGGCCCTGGGCGGTCGCGGCCGGCCTGGCCGGGATCGCCGCCTCGACCCTGGCCACCGCCCTGGCCGCGGCCGTGGCCGGCCGCCAGTCCGACCTGGCCCTCCAGCCGGTCGAGCTGGCCCTGCGGGTCGGGCTGCTGCTGGTCGCCCCCTGCGTCGGCGCCGTCCTGGCCGCCGTGGTCGTGCCCCGGGGCGGGGGCCGGCTGGCCGTGGTGGCCGTCGGGCTCGGGGTGCCGATCGGCCCCCTGCTGGTCCTGCGGCTGGACCGGGTGCGCGACTTCGGCCTGCCGTCTTCGCTGCTCACCGTCGGGGTGATGGTCGCCTGGGGGGTGGTCGGGGCCGCCCTGGCCGCCGGCTGGTGGGCCCGGCCCGGCCGCCAGGTCCAGCGCACCGACCTGCCCGTGGCCCCCGGGCTGGCCGACCCGATCGAGGCCGGCGGCGACCCCGGGCCCCGGGGCCCGGCCGCCTGAGAGGAGGGCCCACCATGGCCTGGGGGAACGAGGAGCTGGCCCGGCTGTTCTCCGAGATGGCCGAGCTGCTGACGCTCACCGGCGAGACCGGCTTCCGGGTCCGGGCCTATGACCGCGGGGCCCGCGCCCTCTCCGGCCACGGCGCCGACCTCTCCAGCCTGTCCGAGCGGGAGCTGGCCGCCATCCCCGGGGTCGGCAAGGCGATCGCCGCCAAGGTCCGCGAGTACCTGGACACCGGCAAGGTGGCCAAGCTGGAGGAGCTCAGGGCCAGTGTCCCGCCCGGCCTGCGGGCCCTGGTCCGCGTGCCCGGCCTCGGCCCGGCCAAGGCCCGCCTGGTCCACGAGCGGCTCGGGGTGTCGTCGCCCGAGGAGCTGGCCGAGGCGGTCGCCGCCGGGCGGGTGGCCGGCCTCCCCGGCATGGGGGCGCGCACCGAGGCCAACCTGCGCCGCTCGCTCGAGCGGATGGCCCAGCCCGGCGACGGCATCCCCCTGGCCGTGGCCCTGCCCGTGGCCGAGGCCGTGGCTGACCGGCTGGCAGGAGTTGCCGGGGTCGAGCGGGTCGAGGTCGCCGGGTCGCTGCGGCGCATGAAGGCCGCCGTCCACGACATCGACCTGCTGGCCGCGGCCACCGACCCGGCCGCCGTCAACCGCGCCTTCACCGAGCTGCCCCAGGTGGCCGAGGTCGCCGCCCTCGGCGACACCAAGGCCTCCATCCGCACCCGGGACGGCCTCCAGGTCGACCTCCGGACCGTCCAGCCGGAGGTCTGGGGGGCGGCGCTGCAGTACTTCACCGGGTCGGCCGCCCACAACGTCCGCATCCGGGAGCTGGCGGTCAAGGCCGGGCTCAAGCTCAGCGAGTACGGGCTGTTCGAGCGGGCCGGCGAGCTGGTCGTGGCCGAGGACGAGGAGGTCGTCTACGACCGCCTGGGCATGGCCTGGGTGCCGCCGGTGCTGCGCGAGGACCGGGGCGAGGTCGACGCCGCCCGCCGGGGCCAGCTCCCGGCCCTGGTCGGCCTGGGCGACGTCGGCGGCGACTTCCACTGCCACACCGACCTGTCGCCCGACGGCACCGCCCCCCTCGAGGTGATGGTCGAGACGGCCAGGGCCCGCGGCTACCGGTTCCTGGCCATCACCGACCACGGCGAGCGGCTCGGCCTTGGCGGGGCCAGCCGCGACCAGCTGCTCGCCCAGCGCCAGCGCATCCGGGCCCTCGAGGAGCGGCTGGGCGACATCACCCTGCTCCACGGGGCCGAGCTCAACATCGGCGGCGACGGGTCGCTCGACTACGACGACCAGTTCCTCGACGGCTTCGACGTGCTCGTGGCCAGCGTCCACGACCGCCTCGACCAGCCCCGCGAGCTGCTCACGGCCCGGCTGGTGGCCGCCTGCCGGCACCCGGCGGTCAACGTCATCGGCCACCCCACCGGGCGGCGCATCGGCAGCCGGGCCGCCGGCGACGTCGACCTGGAGGCGCTGTACCGGGCGGCCGCCGCCACCGGCACCGCCCTCGAGGTCAACGGCTCCCCCTCCCGCCTCGACCTGGGCGACGAGCAGGTCCGCCTGGCCCACCAGTTCGGGGTCATGCTGGCCTTCGGGGCCGACAGCCACGGCCCCGGCCACCTGGCCAACATGCGCTTCGCCGTGGCCACCGCCGGCCGCGGCTGGACCACCCCCGACCGGGTCCTCAACACCCTGCCCATGGACGAGCTGCGCCGGTTCCTGGCCAAGGGCCGCCCGGGTCGCCCGGGCACGTGAGCCAGGGCCAGCTCCCGCCGGAGGCGCTGGAGCCGCTGCCCCCGGCGTTCTACCTGCGGCCGCTGCTGGAGGTGACCCGCGACCTGCTGGGGCGGCTGCTGGTCCACCGGGCCCCGGAAGGGACCAGCGCCGTCCGGCTGGTCGAGACCGAGGCCTACGACGGCGCCGGCCTCGACCCGGCCAGCCACGCCCACCGCGGCCCGACCCCGCGCAACACGGTCATGTTCGGCCCTCCCGGCCACCTCTACCTCTACTTCACCTATGGGATGCACTGGTGCGCCAACGTCGTCTGCGCCCCCGAGGGGGTGGCCCAGGCGGTGCTGCTGCGGGCCGGCGAGCCGGTCTGCGGCGAGGAGCTGATCCGGGCCCGGCGCCCGGCCAGCCGCCCCCGCGACCTGGCCCGCGGCCCGGCCCGGCTCTGCCAGGCCCTCGGCCTGGCCGGCTGGGCCAACGGCGCCTCCCTGGCCGACGGGCCGGTCCTGCTCACGGCCGGCTGGCCGGTCCCCGACGACCAGGTCGGCTGGACCGGCAGGGTCGGGATCGCCGCCGCCACCGACCGCCCCTGGCGGGCCCTGGTGACCGGCCACCCCGGCGTCTCGGCGGCCCGGCCCGGCCCGGCCCGCCGGGCGGCCAGGCCGGCCAGGTGAGCACCCTGCTGCTGACCGGGGTCCGGCCGCTCGGCGGCCCGGCCAGCGACCTGCTGGTCGAGGGCGGGCGGATCACCCGGGTGGGGGAGGGGCTGGCCGCGCCCGAGGGCGCGACCGTGGTCGACGGGCGGGACCAGCTGGCCGTCCCCGGGCTGGTCGACGCCCACGCCCACCTCGACAAGACCCTCTGGGGGCTGCCCTGGCGGCCCCACACCGCCGGGGACGGGCTGGCCGCCCTGATCGACAACGAGCACCGCGGCCGGGCCGAGCTCCGCCGCCAGGGGGTCACCGTGGCCCAGCGGGCGACCGCCCTCCTCGGCGCCTATGTGGCCGCCGGCACCAGCCACATCCGCAGCCACGTCGACGTCGACACCGCCGCCGGCCTGGACAGCCTGCACGGGGTCATGGAGGCCCGCGACGCCTTCGCCGACCGGGTCCAGGTCGAGCTGGTCGCCTTCCCCCAGAGCGGCCTGCTGGTCCGCCCCGGGACCGTCGAGCTGCTGGAGGCGGCCGTCCGGGCCGGGGCCGACCTGGTCGGCGGCCTCGACCCGGCCGGCTTCGACCACCGGCCGGCCGAGCACCTGGACGCCATCTTCGCCATCGCCGCCCGGCACGGCCGCGGCCTCGACATCCACCTGCACGACGGCGGCGAGCTGGGGGCGTTCACCATCGACCTGATCATCGAGCGCACCCGCGCCCTCGGCCTGGCCGGGATGGTGACCATCAGCCACGCCTTCGCCCTGGCCGAGGTGCCCGGGCCGCGGCTGGAGGGGCTGCTCGAAGGGCTGGCCGGCCAGCGCATCTCGCTGACCACGGTCGCCCCCGGCAACCGGCCGCCGCTGCCCCTGGCCCGGCTGGCCGCGGCCGGGGTGACCGTCGGGCTGGGCTGCGACGGGATCCGCGACCTGTGGTCGCCGTGGGGCGACGGCGACCTGCTCGGGCGGGCCGCCCTGCTCGCCTGGCGGGCCGGGGCCCGCCGCGACCAGGACCTGGCCGCCGCCCTCGAGCTGGCCACCACCGGCGGGGCCGGCGTACTCGGCCTCGACGGCCACGGCCTGGAGCCCGGCTGCTGGGCCGACCTGGCCCTGGTCCCGGCGGCCACCGTCGGCGAGGCGGTCGTCGCCCACCCGCCCCGCTCCCTGGTGCTCAAGCGGGGCCGGGTGGTCGCCCGGGCCTGAGCCCGGTGTGCCGGCTGGCACACCCGGCCGGTGACCACCGGCACTGCGCGGGCCTCCCCGCTCTGGCATACCGCCACCAGGGGGAACAGCTGGGGGAGGGGACCATGACCGACACCATCAACGGGGCGCCGCCGCTGGCGTCGCGGCACCATCGCCGGATGCCGGAGTTCCCGATCGGGGAGCCGGTCCCGACCGCCTGGCGCGAGGACGTCCTGACCCGGGCCAAGGAGCTCGACTCGCTGCGCGCCTGGCTGCTCGACACCACCCCGGCCGACCCCGGGGACCCCTGGTGGGCGGCCATCCGCGAGCACCTCGACGCCGTCAAGCAGGCCGCCGAGGGCCGCCGCGGCCGCCGGGCCCGGCTGGGCCGCGTCTGGGCGTCGATGACCGGCTCGACCATCGGGCGGGCCCTCAGCAACCTCGACGCCGCCGAGGCCAGCCTGCTCCGGGTCGCCCCCGACAGCTACCTGGCCGGGCAGATGCCGAGCCTGCGCAACCACGTCCAGCGTCACCTGGAGCCCGACGACCCCCGCCGCCGCGAGCTGGAGCGCCTGGCCGACCGGCTCGGCGGGAGCGACGCCCTGGCCGCCCCGGCCGAGCTCTCGGCCATCACCGACCAGGAGCGCAACGCGATCGTCTCCAGCGTCCGCGCGGCCAGCAAGGCCGCCCTGCGCGAGCAGCTCCGGGTCCGCAGCTTCCGCAACGTCCTGCTGGCCACCTCGATGGTCATGACCCTGCTGGCCGTCGGCGTGGCCGTCCTCGGGTTCATCAACCCGGCCGCCGTGCCCCTCTGCTTCCAGCCCGAGCGGTCGGGCCAGACGGTGGTCGTCTGCCCGACCCAGCAGTCCGCCCTGCTGGAGACCGGCCAGGAGTCGGGCCCGGCCGCCCCCGACGTCGACGACGTCGTCAAGCGGACCGCCGGCCGGGCCGACCTCCTGGTCGTCGAGCTCATCGGCCTCACCGCCGCCGCCGTGGCCGCCGCCACCGCCCTGCGCGGCATCCGCGGCTCCTCCGAGCCCTACGGCCTCCCGGTGGCCCTGGCCACCCTCAAGCTCCCCATGGGCGCCGTCACCGCCTTCCTCGGCCTCCTCCTCATGCGAGGCCAGTTCGTCCCCGGCCTCAGCGCCCTCGACACCTCCGCCCAGATCCTCGCCTGGGCCCTCGTCTTCGGCTACGCCCAGCAGCTCTTCACCCGCCTGGTCGACCAGCAGGCGCATAGCGTGCTGAACACGGTCCGGGAGAAGAAGGTCGGAGCCTGAGTCGCCGTCGTCCCTGATCCGGTCCCGTGTCAGCGCTCGGCGATGCTCGTCGGGGTCGGGCCGGCGCGGGTCGTGGTGGTGGTCGCCGGAGGT
Organism: uncultured Actinomycetes bacterium; assembly: GCA_937881255.1. Lineage (GTDB taxonomy): Bacteria > Actinomycetota > CALGFH01 > CALGFH01 > CALGFH01 > CALGFH01. Next base: position 5,708 of record CALGFH010000423.1, on the reverse strand, counting down.
GCGCAGCCGGGGGGGTTGACCCAGAGGCGGACCCGGGCGCCGGTGGGGGCCTGGGCGCCGGGGGCGGGGCCGGAGCGCCAGACGCGGCCGGGCTCGGAGGAGGCCCGGGTGGCGTCGGTGTCGCAGGCTTCCTGCACCTCGGGCGTCAGGCCGGCCTGGTCGAGCAGGTGGCGGGCGGCCTCCTGCGGCTGACCGAGGACCTCGGGGACCAGGGTCAGCCCCAGTCCCCCGGCCCCCTGGGCGTCGACGGCCACGGTCAGCTCGACCGGCGCCCCCGCCGGCCGGGCCGCCCCGCCGGCCGGCGACTGGGCCAGCACCGTCCCCGGCGCGGCCGCGTCGTCCACCGCCAGCCGCTGCACCAGCGACAGCCCGGCCTCCTCCAGCCACCCGGCCGCCCGCGTCACCGGCACCCCGACCAGCGCCGGGACCACCCCCGCCACCGGCCGCCGCGGCTCCCGGCAGGTCCGGGTCGGCGCCGACGCCTTCAGGTAGACGACCGAGGCGACCTCGGCCGCCGGCGTGAACCGGTTCGGCAGGCACCCGCGTTCCAGGTCCAGGGCCAGCTCGACCAGGCGCAGGTCGGGCCGCGGGAAGCGCCCGTGCGGCTGGCCGGCCAGGGCGGCCCGCATGAACCCGGACCAGATGGCCGCCGGCCAGGTCCCGCCCGAGACCCGGCTCCCGGTCCGCGGCGGCACCATCGGCACCTGGCCCTGCGGGTAGCCGACCCACACCGCCGTGGCCAGCGACGGGGTGAAGCCGACGAACCAGGCGTCGGCATGGTCCTGGGTGGTGCCCGTCTTGCCGGCCGCCGGCCGCCCGATCCGGCCCCGCACCCCGGTGCCGCGGTCGACCACCCCCCGGAGCACGTCGGCGGCGATCGCGGCCACGGCCGGCTTGACGGCCTGGTCGGCCCCGGGCCTGGCCTGGTACAGCACCCGGCCGTCGGCCCCGGTGATCCGGGCCACCCCGAACGGCGTCGCCCGCCGGCCCTTGGCGGCCAGGGTGGCGTAGGCGGCCGCCATCTCCAGCGGGGTCACCTCGCCGGTGCCGAGGACCGCGCTCGGCACCGCCCGGAGCGGGCTGCCCACCCCCATCCGGGCCGCCGCCTCGACCACCACCCTGGCCCCGCGGTCGGCGTCACCGCCGCCCAGGCGCAGCAGCAGCCCGGCGTAGACGGTGTTGATCGACAGGGCGGTGGCCGTCCGCAGGGTCGCCTTCCCGAAGCCGTGGCCCTCGTAGTTGGCCACCCGCCAGGCCGGCCCCCGGCCGCCCCGTCCCACCACCAGCCGGTCCGGGGCGGCGAACACCGCCTCGGGCGGGATCCCGCGCTCCAGGGCCGCCACCAGCGCGAACGCCTTGAACGCCGACCCGGCCGGCCGGCCGCCACCACCGGCCCCGGTGGCCAGGTTGACCCGCCCGAACCGGGCGTCGTCCCACCAGCTGCGCCCGCCGACCATCGCCCGCACCGCCCCGGTCCCCGGCTCGACCGCGACCAGCGCCCCGTACGGGTCCCGCCCGCGCCGCCCGGCGACCGCCGCCACCGCCCGCTCGGCGGCCGCCTGGGCCTCCAGGTCGACGGTGGTGGTGATCCGCAGCCCCCCGGTGAACACCCGGTCGGTCCGGGCCTTCCGGGAGGTCCCGAGCACGTCGAAGCGCCGGTCCGCCGGGTCGAGCAGCTGGTCGAGCACCCACCCCACGAACCACGGCGCCCGCTGGGCCCCCGCCCGGTCCCCTCGGCCGGGCCGGCGGGCCTTGCCGGCGGTCGCCGGGTCGCCGGGGCGCAGGCCCAGGGGGGCGGCGGCGGCCCTGGCCCGGACCGCCCTGCGCAGGTGGCCGTTGCGCTCCATCCGGGCCAGGACCGAGGCCCGCCGGGCCCGCGCGGCCCGGGGATGGCGGAACGGGTCGTAGGCCGCCGGGGCCCGGATCATCCCGGCCAGCAGGGCCGCCTGGGTCAGGCTGAGCCGGTCGGCCCCGGTGGAGAAGTAGGTCTGGGCGGCCGCCTCCACCCCGTAGGCGCCCTGCCCGAAGTAGACGGTGTTGAGGTACGCCTCCAGGATGGCCCGCTTGCCGTTGCGCTCCTCCAGCCCCCAGGCGTGCCCGGCCTCGGCCAGCTTCCGCCGCAGGGTCCGCTCGCCCGAGACGTAGCTGTTCTTCACGTACTGCTGGGTGATGGTCGACCCGCCCTCCACCACCCGCCGCCGCTCCAGGTCGCGCGCGGCCGCCCTGGCCACGGCCAGCCAGTCGACCCCACCGTGGCGCCAGAACCGCGCATCCTCGGTGTCGACCACGGCCAGCCGCATCCACCGGCTCACCTCGCCCAGGGGCACCGCCGTCCGGTCCTCCGGCCCGTGCAGCGCCGCCACCGTCCGCCCGTCGGCGTCCAGCACCAGCGACGTCTGGGCCACCCGATCCGGCGGCACCAGCTCCAGCGGCCGCACCGACACGCACCCGGCCAGGGCCAGGCACCCCGCGAGCAGCACGGCGACGACCCGGCCACCGACGGTGGCCCGGGCCCCGGGCGGGGTGGGTGCGGGGCGGAACATGGCAAGGTGATCGTCGGCATCCGCGACGGCCGGCTTCATCCCAGCGCCGTGCTAGCGTTTCGTCTTCGAGTCGATTTCTTCCCCTGGAGGTTCGTCGCCGTGCCCACGCCCAAGGCGTCCGTGGAGGAGCAGCTGCGGGTCCTCACCTCGGGGGTGGCCGAGCTCCACCCCCGCGACGGCCTCCGCGAGCGGCTGGAGGCCGCCCAGGCCGAGGGCCGGCCGCTGCGGGTCAAGCTCGGCATCGACCCGTCCTCGGCCCACCTGACCCTCGGGCACGCCGTGGTCCTGCGCAAGCTGGCCCAGTTCCAGCGCTTCGGCCACACCGTGGTCCTGATCATCGGCACCTTCACCGGCCTGGTCGGCGACCCAAGCGGGCGCAGCCAGACCCGCCGCCTGCAGACCGAGGCCGAGGTCGCCACCCACGCCCGCACCTACCTCGAGCAGGTCGACAGGGTCCTCGACGTGGGCGCCGCCGAGATCCGCTACAACGCCGACTGGCTGGCCCCCATGACCTTCGCCGACGTGGCCCGGCTGGCCGCCAACGTGACCGTGGCCAAGCTGCTGGAGCGCGACGACTTCCGCGCCCGCTACGGCGCCGGCCAGCCGATCTCGCTGGTCGAGTTCCTCTACCCGCTGATGCAGGGGATGGACTCGGTCGCCATCGAGGCCGACGTCGAGCTCGGCGGCACCGACCAGACCTTCAACCTCCACGTCGGCCGCGACCTCCAGCGCGCCCACGGCCAGCCCGGCCAGATCGTGCTCACCATGCCGCTGCTGCGCGGGACCGACGGCGTCCAGAAGATGTCCAAGAGCCTCGACAACGGCATCTACCTGGACGACCCTCCCGAGGCCCAGTTCGGCAAGCTGATGCGCATCCCCGACACCGTGCTGGGCGAGTACCTGCGGCTCACCACCGACCTCGACCCGGCCGAGGCCGACCGCCTGGCCGAGGGGGCCGCCGCCGGGGGAGCGGGCGCCCGCGACGTCAAGCGCCGCCTGGCCCGCGAGGTCGTCACCCTGTACCACGGGCCGGAGGCGGCCGCCGCCGCCGAGGCCGCCTTCGACGCCGGGGTCCGGCAGCGGGCCGGGGCCGGTGGCGACGCCGGGTCGGCCACACCCCTGCCGATCCCCGAGGCCGCCGTCCGCGACGGCCAGGTCTGGGTGGTCGCCCTGCTGGCCGACGCCGGCCTGGTCGCCTCCAGGGGCGAGGCCAGGCGGCTGGTCGGCCAGGGCGCGGTCCGGCTCGACGGCCAGCCGGTCGGCTCGATCGAGCAGACCTGGCCCCCGGGCGAGCTGGACGGGCGCCTGCTGACCGTCGGCCGCCGGACCCCGGTCCGCCTCCAGGCGCCGCCGGGGCCCTGACCGGGGTCGCGGCCGGTCGCGGAATACCGGCCCGCCGCCGGCCGTTGGAACGGATGATGCGGCTGGATCCCTTGTGGTTGCTCGTGTCCAGCGGGCGTCATCAAGTTGACACGGTGTCGAACCCGGTGCTACCTTCTCCAAGCTGCAAGCAGGGAAGTTCTTCGAGACCGAGGACCTCTCCGGACGACGCCAGTGGCGTCGGCATCGGAAGACAGGGGGTCGCCGAACGCCAAGAGGATTCGATCCGACGGCTGTTCGGTGGCCGTCCTGACGCCCAGAAGGTCGGGGCGCAGGGCGGCGCTTCTGTGTGAAGGTGTCGACGTGGCAGGTGGTGCTCCACCAGGAGTACGCTGCCCGGGCAGGTGGGAAGTCTTTGACGATCTTGAAAGGCCCGTGGTACCGTCCCGCCGCTCCGGCGGTGACAGGACACGGGAACCGCAGGTGAGTCGCCGAAGAGCATCCCGGCGACGTTCCTTGAAAACTCAACAGTGTGTGAAAAGCCAGTGCCAAAACCCCGTCCCTCGGGGGCTTGCCCCCCTTGGAACGGTTCCTTGGCGCATCCGGATAACGGATGAGCCTTGAGCGGTGCAGGGTTGGTCCCCTGTATCGCCCATCCCCCCGGTACGTCCGGGACGGATGGTCAAACTCGGTGGCTCCAGGGTCACCGAGCTCCATCGAGAACACCCCCCGACGGGCCTCCGGGCTCCGAGGGAGTTCACGATCTCAGACGGAGAGTTTGATCCTGGCTCAGGATGAACGCTGGCGGCGTGCTTAATACATGCAAGTCGAGCGAGGACCACTTGGTGGCAACACCGGGTGGCTCCTAGCGGCGAACGGGTGAGTAACACGTGGGCAACCTACCCCCGACTCTGGGATAAGCCCGGGAAACTGGGTCTAATACCGGATACGAGCCTCCTCCGCATGGTGGAGGTTGGAAAGGGTCTCCGGTCGGGGATGGGCCCGCGGCCTATCAGCTTGTTGGTGGGGTAACGGCCCACCAAGGCGACGACGGGTAGCCGGCCTGAGAGGGTGAACGGCCACACTGGGACTGAGACACGGCCCAGACTCCTACGGGAGGCAGCAGTAGGGAATCTTGCGCAATGGGCGAAAGCCTGACGCAGCGACGCCGCGTGCGGGACGAAGGCCTTCGGGTTGTAAACCGCTTTCAGCAGGGACGAAGCGAAAGTGACGGTACCTGCAGAAGAAGGTCCGGCCAACTACGTGCCAGCAGCCGCGGTAATACGTAGGGACCGAGCGTTGTCCGGATTCATTGGGCGTAAAGAGCTCGTAGGCGGCCACTCAAGTCGAATGTGAAACCTCGAGGCTTAACCTCGAGCCTGCATTCGATACTGGGCGGCTAGAGTCTGGTAGGGGGATCTGGAATTCCTGGTGTAGCGGTGGAATGCGCAGATATCAGGAGGAACACCGGTGGCGAAGGCGGGATCCTGGGCCAGTACTGACGCTGAGGAGCGAAAGCGTGGGGAGCAAACAGGATTAGATACCCTGGTAGTCCACGCCGTAAACGATGGGCGCTAGGTGTGGGAGGTCATCGACTCCTTCCGTGCCGCAGCTAACGCATTAAGCGCCCCGCCTGGGGAGTACGGCCGCAAGGCTAAAACTCAAAGGAATTGACGGGGGCCCGCACAAGCGGCGGAGCATGTTGCTTAATTCGACGCGACGCGAAGAACCTTACCAGGGCTTGACATGTAGGGAAAAGCCGTGGAGACACGGTGTCCGCAAGGGCCCTACACAGGTGTTGCATGGCTGTCGTCAGCTCGTGTCGTGAGATGTTGGGTTAAGTCC
>CALGFH010000422.1 GCA_937881255.1 uncultured Actinomycetes bacterium | reverse complement strand
CTGCACGCCCACACCCTGGCCAGCGACGGCAGCGACCGGCCCGCCGAGCTGGTCGCGGCCGCCGCCGCGGCCGGGGTCGGGACCCTGGCCGTCACCGACCACGACACCGTGGCCGCGGTGGCCGAGGCCAGGGCGGCCGGGGAGCGCCTGGGGGTCGAGGTGCTGGCCGGCTGCGAGCTCACCGCCACCGTCGGCGACCGGGTGGTCCACGTGCTGCTGTACGGCGAGGGGCTGCTCGAGCCCGACCTGGCCGACGCCGTCGAGGTGGCCAGGCGCGGCCGGGACGAGCGCAACCTGGCCATCGGGGAGCGGCTGGAGCGGCTCTGTGGGGTCGGCTACGACGACGCCGTCGAGGTCGCCGGGGCCAGCGCCCTGTCGCGGGCCCACTTCGCCAGGGCGCTCGTCGCCAAGGGGGCGGTGGCCGACGTGGCCGAGGCCTTCGACCGCTACCTGTCCTCGGGCCGGCCGGCCTACGTGCCCGCCCCCAGCGTCACGGTGACCGACGCGGTGGCCATCGCGGCCAAGGCCGGTGGGGTGGCGGTGCTGGCCCACCCGGGCCGGCTGGCCGCCGGCGAGCGCGACCGGGTGGTCGGCGAGGCCCTGGAGGCGGGGATCGGCGGGGTCGAGGTCTGGCACTCCCAGCACGACGACGAGCTGCGCCGGTCCCTGGCCGGCCTGACCGAGCGGCGCGGCCTGCTGGCCACCGGCGGGTCCGACTACCACGGACGGCACAAGCCGGACGTCCGCGTCGGCAGCGGCGCCGGCGGCAACGTCGCCGTTCCGGGTGAACGCCTGGCCGCGCTCCGGGAGCGATTGGCGTCGGCCGCGCCGTCTGCGTAGGCTCCGCACCGCCTGAACGCCGACCAAGGCAAGCAAGGGGGCTTCACCGATGGCTGTTCGCGCACGACCACTGTTCCCGGCGCTGGCCCTGCTGCTGGCGGTGGCCAGCATCATCGCCCTCTCCGTGGCCCTCCCCGGCCCGGCCGGGGCCGTGGTCAGCGCCGACCCCGACGACGGCACTTGCGATGTCAACGACGGGCGGGTCAACGCCGTCGTCTACCTCGGCGGCACCGTCTACCTGGGCGGCAGCTTCACGCAGGTCGACGGGCAGACCCGCAACCGGCTGGCCGCCTGCGACGCCGCCACCGGCAACCTCCTGTCCTGGAACCCGAACGCCAACGGCGTGGTCAGGGCCCTCAAGGTCTCCCCCGCCGGGACCAGGGTGTACGTGGGCGGGGACTTCTCGGCGGTCGGCGGGGCGGTCCGCGCCCGGGTCGCCGCCCTCAACCCGACCAGCGGCGCCGCCTTCGGCTGGAGCCCGTACGTCAACGACAGCGTGAAGTCGATCACCACCTCCAACAGCGGGGCCACGGTGTACGTGGGCGGCGACTTCGACTCGGCCGAGGGGGCCGGCCGCCGGCACCTGGCCGCCTTCAACGCCACCAGCGGCAACCTGACCAGCCTCAAGCCGACCATCTCCAACGGCACCGGCAACTTCGCCACCGTGCTGGCCATGGACGTCTCCGCCGACGGCAACACCCTGTACTTCGCCGGCGACTTCGCTCTGGTCAACGGCTCATCGCGCCGCAACGCGGCCGCGGTGTCGAGCGGCGTCGGGACCCTGCGGGCCTGGAGCCCGGCCTCCACCGCCGGCACCACCGCCGACCTGACCGTGTCGGCCTCGGGGAACACGGTGTTCGTGGGCGGCCGCGCCAGCGGCGGCTACGTCCAGGCCTACGGCCCCAACGTCGGCGGCACCCCGGTCTGGAACGTCGGCACCAACGGCGACGTCGAGGCCCTGGCCGTCTCCTCCTCCATCCTGTACGTGGGCGGCCACTTCACCAGCATCGGCGGGGGCGCCCGCGGCCACCTGGCCGCCCTACGCACCTCCGGCGGCAGTGTCCACCCCTGGAACCCGGGCGCCAACGGCGTCTTCGGCGCCTTCGGAGCGGCCATCACCAGCTCCCGGGTCGCCTTCGGAGGCGAGTTCACCCAGGCCGGCGGCGAGGCCCACCTGCGCTTCGTGCAGTTCTCGGGGACGCCGTAGGGCGGTGACGCCGCCGCGGTGACCACCCGGCTGGTCAACCTCGTGCCCGACGCCACCGACCCGGCGGCGTCGGGCCACTGGTGGGCCGACGCCCTCGGCTGGAAGGTGACCTTCGAGACCCGTCACGAGGTCGCGGTCGAGCCGCCGGCCGGCACCCCCGGCATCCCCCTGGTGTTCGTCCCCGTCCCCGACGCCAAGACCGTCCCCAACCGGGTCCACCTCGACCTGGCCAGCCCGGAGGGCAACGAGCTGTGCGTGCTCTCCCCCCGCTGAGCGGGCGCCAAGGCAAGCCGGTCAGGTTCCACTAGAGTGGGGGGCCACGGCCGACCTGGCCTGGCCCCCGCTCTGATGGAGGAATCGTGTTCGGTGCGCTCGGACGGTCTGTCGTCCGCCATCCGGTAAGAGTCATCCTGGCCTGGGTGGTGATCTCGGTGGCGGTGGTGGCGTTCTCACCGCGGCTGACCGACATCATCAACGCCGACCAGACCAGCTTCCTGCCCAGCTCCTATGAGTCGGTGCAGGCGCAGGAGCTGGCCTCCGAGGCGTTCCCGCAGGCGTCGGCGGCGACCGTGATCGGGGTGGTGAAGCGGGCCGACGGCGGGCAGCTGACCGAGGCGGACACCCAGCGGGTCCAGCAGCTGGCGGGCGAGCTCGGCGGGGCCGGGATCGAGCGGGTGGCGGCCGCCCAGACGGCGCCGCAGGCGGTGTCGCCCAACCGCAGCGTCCAGCTGGTCACCGTCGCCCTCCAGGGCACCCCTCAGGACGAGGCGGTGGTCGAGGCCCTGCGCCAGGTGCGCGAGCGCTCCACCGAGGCGCTGGAGGGGAGCGGGCTGCGGATCGGCTACACCGGCGACGTGGCCCTGTTCGCCGACAGCGAGCAGGCCTTCGCCGACGCCGAGCGGATCGTCGGCATCGCCACCATCGTCCTGATCGTCGGGCTGCAGCTGCTGATCTTCCGCAGCCCGATCGCCGCCCTGTTCCCGATCATCTCCGTCGGGCTGGTCTTCACCCTGGCCCAGTCGCTGATCGCGGCCGCCGGCAAGCTGTTCGACTTCGAGGTCGGCACCGAGCTGACCACGCTGCTCACGGTGGTGCTGTTCGGCATCGGGACCGACTACATCCTGTTCCTGCTGTTCCGCTTCCGGGAGCGGCTGCGGGCCGGCGACGACCCCAAGGTGGCCGTGGCGACCGCGGTCGAGCGGGTCGGGGAGGCGATCGCGTCCGCCGCCGGGGTGGTGATCATCGCCTTCAGCGCCATGCTGCTGGCCTCGCTCGGCTTCTTCACCACCCTCGGCCCCGGCCTGGCCGTGGCCGTGGCCCTGATGCTGCTGGCCGCCCTGACCCTGATCCCGGCCCTGCTGGCCCTGACCGGGCCGCGGGTCTTCTGGCCCTCCAAGAGCTGGCAGCGGCCGCCCAAGGCGACGACCTTCGGGCGCCTTGGCCGCCTCGTCGGCCGCCGGCCGGTGCTGGTCGCCCTGGTCAGCGGGGCCGTGGTCGTCGCCCTGGCCGCGGGCACGCTCGGCTTCCGGCAGAACTACGACTTCGTCAGCCAGCTCCCCTCCGACACCGAGTCGCGGCGGGCCTTCGTCGACCTGCAGTCCGGCTTCCCGGCCGGGGCGCTGAACCCGACCCAGGTCTTCGTCCGCGGCGACCAGGCGCTGGACGAGGCAACCCTGCAGCAGCTGGGGGCCAGCCTCCAGGGGGTCGAGGGGGTCGGCGCGGTCCTGCCGCCGCAGCTCAGCTCCGACAAGACGGTCGGGCAGGTCGACCTGCTGCTGGCCATGAACCCGTCGTCGGCCGAGGCCCTCGACCTGATCGAGCCGCTGCGGGACGCCGCCCACGCCGCCGCCCCGCCGGGCACCACCGTGCTGGTCGGCGGGACCACCTCGGCCACCGCCGACCTGCGGGCGGCCACCGGCCGCGACCTGCGGGTCATCTTCCCGGTCGCCGGGATCCTGATCGCCCTGGTCCTGGCCCTGCTGCTGCGCAGCGTGGTCGCCCCCATCTACCTGATGCTGGCGGTGATGCTCGGCTACGCCGCCTCCCTGGGCGCGGCGGTGTTCATCTTCCAGGGCCTCGGCGGCGAGCCGGGGGTGCTGTTCCTGCTCCCGATCCTGGTCTACCTGTTCGTGGTGGCCATCGGGACCGACTACAACATCCTGATGATCGCCCGCCTGCGCGAGGAGGCGGCCGACGGCAACCAGCCGCGCGACGCCGCCGCCCTGGCCGTCGAGCACGCCGGCCCGTCGGTGGCCTCGGCCGGGGTGATCCTGGCCGGCACGTTCGGGTCGCTGCTGCTGGCCGGGGTGGCCTTCCTGACCCAGATGGGGGCGGCGGTCACGGTCGGCATCGTCCTGGCCGCCTTCGTCATCTCCGTCTTCCTGGTCCCGGCACTGACCGCCCTGATCGGCACCAGGGCCTGGTGGCCGGGCCGGGTCGAGCGCCGCACCCCGGAGCCGGAGCAGGCGGACGCCGAGGCGCCCGCCGCGCCGGCCGAGGACCGCTCCCGGACCTAGGAGGGACGGGTGGAGCCGACCGGGAACGGGTCGGCGCGGTCCAGGTCGAGGAGGCTGTAGCCGAAGTGGTTGGCCGCCTCCTCGTGGCGGCGGCAGAGGGAGCGGAAGCGCTCGCGGCGCCAGGGGCCGCCGGTGGCGAGCTCGGACCATTGGCGCTCATAGGTGGCGCTGCGGCGGGTGTCGATGCTGTCGGCGGGGATCTCGCCGTCCAGCTCCAGGAAGGCGGCGATCTCGGCCAGGGTGGCCCCGGGGTCGGTGACCAGGCGCTCGTACTTGACCACGAGCAGGTGGTGGAGGAAGGCGGCGTCCTCCTCGAAGGTCCGGTGGGCGGCGAACCAGTGGTCGAGCAGGGCGCCCAGCGAGCGCAGCCGGGCCCACTTGCGGGTGGACAGGCTGACGATGGCCGGGTGCCTGACCACCATCACGAACCGGGCGTCGGGGAAGGCGCCCTGGAGGAACCGGGTCATGACGAGATTTGGCGGGGACTTCTCGACCAGCACCGGCCGGGACAGGTCCCAGTGGGGCGACCACTGCTCGAGCAGGCGGGCGCCCACCTCCGAGGTGAGCAGGGGCGAGCGCTCGGTGAGGTGGGCGGCCTCGGACAGGGCGAAGCGGCCCGGGCCGCCGTGGGCCCTGGCCGGGGGGTAGACGGTCTGGAGGTGCTGGCCCTCGTCCTCCTCCACCCCGGTGCCCTCGAACCCGCTGATCTGGCTGTGGGCGGCCAGGCAGCGGGTCAGCGGGGTGGTCCCGCTGCGGTGCAGCCCGCCGACGAACACCAGCCGATGGTCGGTCATCGGGGCCCCCCCGGGGTGAGGCGGCGGGCCAGCACGCCGAGGAGGGCGGCCCCGACCGTGTCCGGCCGCCCGGTCACGGCCGACACCTCGGCCTCGGCGGCCCGGCAGAGCCGCTCCAACAGGTACAGGTCGCTCAGCAGCTGCTCGTTCCCCGGCAGCTGGCCCAGCTCGGCCAGGTGCGGGGCGGCCCGGTCGCGGCCGGTGGCGATGGCCTCCTCCGGCGGCTGGCCCAGGCCCTGGAGGGCCGTCTGGTAGCCGAAGTGGAGCAGGTCGAAGCCGAGGGGCACGCCGTCGGCGCTGCGCTCCCAGTCCCAGACGAGCAGCCGGTCCGGGGTCGAGCGCAGGTTCCACGGCCCCCAGTCGCCGTGCCAGGTCCCGAAGGCCAGCCGGGTCGAGGCCTGGCCCTCCAGCCGCTCCAGGGTGGGGTCGAGGACCGTCGCCGCCCCGGCCTGGCCGATCGGGGCCAGCCGGGCCTTGAGGCCGGCCCACCAGCCGCTGTCGGCCAGGGTCGACTCCCCCACCCCGCCGAGGCCGGCGATCTCGCGGGAGACGGCCACCGGCGGCAGGGCGTAGCCCCCAGTGGTGTCTCCTCGACCCCGCCGAGGGCGGCGACCTCGCGGGAGACCTCGACCGGGGGCAGGGCGTAGCGGCGGCCGTGGCGCCACAGCCGGTGCGGCAGGGCCGAGCTGACGGTGACGTCCAGCCCCTGCCACTGGCCCTGGTGGAGCAGGTCGGGGGCGGTGAAGCTGCGCGGGCCGGCGGCGGCCAGGCGCCGCAGCAGGCCGGCCTCGGCCCGGACCAGGCGCCGGGTCAGGTCGTTCCAGCCGACCTTCATGTAGCCGACCGGCTGGCCGTCCCGGCCGATGAGCTGGACGACCGGCTTGCGGTTGGGCCGGACCGGGCCGAGCACGATCGCGGCCGCCAGGTCGTCGCGGCCAAGGGCGGCGGGCACGTGGTCGCCGAGCAGGCTGCCCTCGGCCGGGCCGGCGGCGGCCACGACCAGCCCGCGGCGGCGCAGCCACAGCGGCAGGGCGCCGCTGCGCAGGGCCAGGCCGACGGCCGCCTTGGCCAGCCGGGCCCGCTGGGTCATGCCGTCGCTGTACTGGCGGACCGCCTCGGCCGCGGCCCGGCCCGAGGCCAGCGGCACCAGCACCCGGGGCCGGCGCAGGTCGGGCAGGACCCCCCACCGCTGGGCGGCCGGGACCCCGGGGGGCAAAGTCCCCCCCACCAGCACCTCGACGCCCGGGGTCGGCCCCCACAGCACCTCGGCCAGCCAGGCCAGCTCCGGCGAGCGGATCGCCGGCGAGTCGGA
>CALGFH010000421.1 GCA_937881255.1 uncultured Actinomycetes bacterium | reverse complement strand
ACCTGCTCCCGCTGCCCGAGGTGGGCGGGCCGCCGGCGGTCGACCCGCTGGGCGACCTGCTCACCCCAGATCGACTGCCCTCGCCGCCGGTCCTCCGGTCGAACACCGCGCTGCCCATCACCACCGACACCACGCTCCAGCCGGGGATCTACACCAGCGTCACCGTGAGCGACGGCGCCACCCTCACCCTGGAGGAAGGGGTGTACGTCTTCCGGACCACCACCGGGCTCACCATCGAGGACAACTCCACGGTGAGAAGCAGCGGCGACGGGGTCACCATCTTCCTGGCCTGCGCGAGCTACCCGGCGCCGTGCTCCGGGTCCGGAGCCCGGTTCCGAGTAAGAGATGACGGCCGGTTCCTGGCCACCCCGCCGACCGAGGGCGAGTACGCCGGGCTGTCGATCTTCGCCGACCCCGGCAACACCCGGTCCATGCGCCTGCGGAGCAGCCAGGACCTCACCCTGGCCGGGGCGCTGTACGGGGCGAGCATGCCGGTGCGGGTCGAGGACTCCGGCGACCTGCTGGTCGACTCCCTCCTGGTGGTCGGCTCGCTCTCCACCAGCCTCCTCAGCTCGGGGTCGGTCGTCGTCGACTACGACCCGACCACCGACATCCTCGGGCTGGCCCGGCCGGTGCTCATTCGCTGAGGTCGGAGCGCCGCCGGGACGTGAGCGGTTCGTGAGGACCGGGTGGTTCGATGGGCCCCGAGCTTGTGACAGGCGCTGAGGGGCCGGCACCCCGGCTGGAGAAGTTGGGCCGGCCCCTCATCCAATTCCAGGGACGGTCAGGGCCAGCCGGTCCGCTGCCGGAGCCAGTCAAGGGCGACCAGGCCCTGCCCGAGCTGGAAGGCGCGCAGGGTGGGCAGGCCGGGCGGTGGAGGCTGGCGCGACCCACCGATCAGGAACCCGGCGAAGGCGGCCAGGGCGGTGGTGACGGCCTCGGGGTCGGCGCCGGCGGCCACCGGGTGGGCGGCGAAGGCCGGCTCCGGGTCGGGACCGCCCTGCATGGTCACGCTGGGCAGCAGCAGGAGCAGGTCGACCCAGGCCGCCCCGGCGCACGCCCACGGCCAGTCGACGGCCACCACCCGGGTCGGGGTGAGCAGCAGGTTGTCGGCCCGCAGGTCGGAGTGGAGCAGGGTCGGGCCCTCGGTGGCCGCCGGCCAGCCGGACTCCAGGGCGGCCAGCCGGTCGAGGTGGCGGGCCGCCCACGGGTCGAGGCCGGCCAGGTCGTCATGGCCGGCGGTGCGGGCGCGGGCCAGGTCGCGCCAGCCGGTGAAGCTGTCCTGGAGGCGGTCGGCGATCAGGGGGATCCCGGCCGGGGCCGGGGTCAGGGCGGCCGCCATGGCGGCGACCATCTCCAGGACCCGGCGGAGCTCGCCGGGTCGCCAGGGCAGGGCGGGCTGGGCGCCGTCGACGTCCTCGAAGGCCAGGGCGACCCAGCCGCGCTGGTCGAGCGACCACAGCATCCGGGGGGCCGGGGCCGAGCGGGGGAGGGCGGCCATGATCCGGGCCTCGCCGCGGTGCACGCCCGGGCTGTCGGGGTTCGGTTCGGGCCCCACGGCCTTGACGAACGCCCGCCGCCCGTCGGTCAGCCGCAGCCGGGCCGCGACCCCGGGCGAGAACCCGCTTGGCTGCGTGACCGCCTCGACCACCCTCCCGCCCAGCCGGTCCTCCACCTCCGCCCGCAACCAGGCCGGAGCGTCCCCCCACGCCAGCCGCAACCCGGTCGCCGGCGGCGCCACCGGCCGGTCCCCCCGATGCTCAGCGCCCATCGGCGTCCCGGTTCCCTCCACGAACGCCGAACCTCCCCATCCGACCCAGGACGCCCGGGGGCCCCACCTCCCGCCGCTGCCGGGTCCCACATCCGCCTCGGGGCGTCCGGGACCGCGACCCGCCCGCTGCCGGGTCCCCCGGTGGGGGAGCGTAGTCGATGCCGGAGACGGGGGTCGGCGGTTTTCCACACCCCCGGGTTCCCAGGCCCACCGCCCGCGCGACGGCTCCAGACCCCCGACCCACCGCCCGTCCACGGCATCAGGCCCGCGATCCACCGCGCCCCCGAAACCGCCGGGTGGTCGAGGCGGCGCGCGTATACTGGCCGCCGTTCAGGCAGTGGTCCGGGCGGGGTCGCCCGGGACCCGGGGGGCAACCTTCCCGGGTCGCACATCCCCCCGAGCTTGGTGCTCGGTTCAACCCGTTCCCGACCCGGAGGCACCCGTGCGCAGCACCCTCGAGTCCGTCGAGCCCACCAAGGTGCGGATCAACGTCGTCGTGGAGCCCGACGAGCTCCGGCCGGCGATCGACCGCACGACCAGGCGGCTGTCGCGGGAGGTCCGGGTGCCCGGGTTCCGCAAGGGCAAGGTCCCCCGGCAGGTGATCGAGGCCCGGATCGGGCGCGAGGCCCTGCTGGCCGAGGCCATCGAGCAGGAGGCGGTGCCCGAGTTCTACGCCAAGGCGATCGAGGAGCTCGGGGTCACGCCGCTGTCGCGGGCCCAGGTCGAGCCGCCGGACTACACCGACGGGGAGGCCCTCGAGTTCTCGGCCACCTTCGAGGTCAAGCCCGAGCTCGAGCTGCCCCCCTACCGCGGCGTGGAGGTCGAGCGGCCGGAGCTGGAGGTCACCGACGAGCACGTCGACGCCCAGCTGGAGCGCCTGCGCGACCGGGTCGCCCAGCTCGAGGTCATCGGGCGCCCGCTGGCCAAGGACGACTTCGCCCAGATCGACCTGCGGGCCACCCACCACACCGAGGAGATCCCCGAGCTGACCCGCACCGACTTCCTCTACGAGGTCGGCTCGGGCACGGCCGTGCCCGAGCTCGACACCGAGCTGGAGGGCAAGCGCAAGGGCGACATCCTCAAGTTCAACGCCACCCTCCCCGAGGAGGCCGGCGAGGGGCTGGGCGGCCGCGAGGTCACCTTCCAGGTCCTGGTCAAGGAGGCCAAGGCCAAGGTCCTGCCCAAGCTGGACGACGACTTCGCCCAGGAGGCGAGCGAGTTCGACACCCTGGACGAGCTCAAGGCCGACCTGCGCCAGCGGCTGGAGGGGGCGGCCGAGGCCCAGCGGGCCAGCGAGCTGGAGACCCGGGTCCTGCAGACCTACCTCGACCAGGTCGAGGTCCCGCTGCCCGAGTCGATGGTCCACGACGAGCTGCACTACCGGGCCAACCGCTTCGCCCAGCAGCTGGGCCGGATGGGGGCCAACCTGGAGCAGTACCTGGAGGCCATCGGCCAGACCAGCGACGACGTCGAGGCCGACCTGCGCGCCCAGTCCGAGCGGGCCGTCAAGGCCCAGCTGGTGCTGGAGGCGGTGGCCAAGGCCGAGGGCCTGGAGGCGACCGACGAGGAGGTCGACGCCGAGCTCCGGCGCCAGGCCCAGCAGGTCGGGCGCAGCCCCGAGGAGGTCCGCAAGGCCCTCGGCGACGGCCGGGTCGGGGTCATCGCCGGTGATATCCTGCGGAGCAAGGCCCTGGCGTTCATGGTCGAGCACGCCGAACAGCGAGACCCGGCGCCCGACGACGCATCCGAGCCCAAGGAGTAAGCGGCGATGCAGCCACCTTCCAACTATCTGGTCCCGGTCGTCGTCGAGCAGACCAACCGCGGCGAGCGCTCGTTCGACATCTACTCCCGGCTGCTGAACGAGCGGATCATCTTCCTTGGCACGCCGATCGACGACACCGTCGCCAACCTGGTCATGGCCCAGCTGCTCCACCTGGAGAGCGAGGACCCGGACAAGGACATCCAGCTGTACATCAACTCGCCCGGCGGGTCGGTCACGGCCCTGCTGGCCATCTACGACACCATGCAGTACGTGAAGCCGGACGTGGCCACCACCTGCATGGGCCAGGCCGCCTCGGCCGCGGCCGTGCTGCTGTCCGCCGGGGCCCCGGGCAAGCGCCTCGGCCTGCCCCACTCCCGCGTCCTGATCCACCAGCCGTCCGGCGGGGCCGAGGGCCAGTCGGTCGACATCGAGATCCAGGCCCGCGAGATCATCCGCATGCGCCGGATGCTGGACGAGATCCTGGCCACCCACACCGGCCAGGACGTGGAGAAGATCGGCCGCGACACCGACCGCGACTTCATCATGACCGCCAGCCAGGCCAAGGAGTACGGCATCATCGACGAGATCATCGAGAGCCGGCAGGCCGCCGAGGAGCTGCTGGCTGTCGCGAGCAGCCAGTAGGGTCAAGAAGATGGTGGCGGGCGGTACCAGCGGGCAGGTACGCTCCAGCAGTCGACGACCGCAGCCCTGAGCGAGAGGACTCGACCAGATGGCCAAGTTCGGAGACGGCGGCGACCTGTTGAAGTGCTCGTTCTGCGGCAAGTCGCAGAAGCAGGTCAAGAAGCTGATCGCCGGGCCCGGTGTCTACATCTGCGACGAGTGCATCGACCTCTGCAACGAGATCATCGAAGAGGAGCTGTCGGAGACCTCCGAGCTCAAGTTCGACGAGCTGCCCAAGCCCAAGGAGATCTACGACTTCCTCAACGACTACGTGATCGGCCAGGACGACGCCAAGAAGGTCCTGTCGGTCGCGGTCTACAACCACTACAAGCGGATCCAGGTCGGGGCGGCCGCCTCGGGCGACGTCGAGCTCCAGAAGTCCAACATCATCCTGCTCGGCCCCACCGGCTGCGGGAAGACGCTGCTGGCCCAGACGCTGGCCCGGATGCTCAACGTGCCGTTCGCGATCGCCGACGCCACCGCCCTCACCGAGGCCGGCTACGTCGGTGAGGACGTCGAGAACATCCTGCTCAAGCTGATCCAGGCGGCCGACTACGACGTCAAGAAGGCCGAGACCGGGATCATCTACATCGACGAGATCGACAAGATCGCCCGCAAGAGCGAGAACCCGTCGATCACCCGCGACGTCTCCGGCGAGGGCGTGCAGCAGGCCCTGCTCAAGATCCTGGAGGGGACCACCGCCAGCGTGCCCCCTCAGGGCGGCCGCAAGCACCCCCACCAGGAGTTCATCCAGATCGACACCACCAACGTGCTGTTCATCTGCGGTGGGGCGTTCGCCGGGCTGGAGAAGATCATCGAGTCCCGCATCGGGCGCAAGGGGGTCGGCTTCGGGGCCGACCTCCGCCGCATCGCCGACAAGGACGTGGGCGAGATCCTGGCCAAGGTGCTCCCCGAGGACCTGCTCAAGTTCGGCCTGATCCCCGAGTTCATCGGCCGCCTGCCGGTCATCTCCTCGGTCCACTCGCTCGACAAGCAGGCCCTGGTCCGGATCCTCGTCGAGCCCAAGAACGCCCTGGTCAAGCAGTACCGCAAGTTCTTCGAGTTCGACGGGGTGGAGCTGGAGTTCTCCGACGACGCGCTGGAGGCGGTCGCCGACCAGGCGATCCTGCGCGGCACGGGCGCCCGCGGCCTGCGGGCGATCCTCGAGGAGGTCCTGCTCGACGTCCAGTACGACCTGCCCTCGCGCGACGACATCCGCCGCTGCGTGATCACCGCCGACGTGGTCTCCAGCGGGGTCAACCCGACCCTGGTCCCGAGGTCCCAGGAGACCCCGGAGCGGACCCGCCGGGAGCGCAGCGCCTGATCGCGATGGACGGGATCCGGGTGAACAGGCTGATGGCCACGCTGGCGGCCCAGACCGCCTCGGCCCTTCGAGTATCGGGCTAGGCTTCGCATTCGCGACGCCGCTCCGTGCGGCGCAGCGGCCCGGTATCCGATCGAGGAGCACATCACCCGTGACCACCACCCCACAAGGGCGCCCCGAGCTTCCCAAGACCTACGACCCCACGACGGTCGAGGGTCCCACCTACCAGCGCTGGCTCGACAGCGGGGTCTTCACAGCTGATCCCGCGTCGGACCGGCCGCACTTCAGCATGGCCCTTCCGCCTCCAAATGTGACCGGGTCGCTCCACATTGGTCATGCTCTTGATCACACGTATCAGGACGGGCTGGCCCGGCTGCACCGCATGCGCGGGTTCGAGGTGCTGTGGCTGCCGGGCATGGACCACGCCGGCATCGCCACCCAGAACGTGGTCGAGCGGGAGCTCGCCAAGGAGGGCAAGACCCGCTTCGACCTGGGCCGGGAGGCGTTCGTGGAGCGGGTCTGGGCCTGGAAGGCCGAGTCCGGCGGGCGCATCCTCGGCCAGATGCAGCGCCTCGGCGACTCGGTCGACTGGTCGCGGGAGCGCTTCACCATGGACGAGGGCCTGTCCCGGGCCGTCCGCGAGGTGTTCGTCTCCCTGTACGAGCAGGGGCTCCTGTACCGGGGGCGGCGGATCATCAACTGGTGCCCCCGCTGCCTGACCGCCCTGTCCGACATCGAGGTCGAGCACGAGGAGGTCCCGGGCGAGCTCGCCCACCTGCGCTACCCGCTGGCCGACGGGTCGGGCTCGATCGGGGTGGCGACCTCGCGGGCCGAGACGATGCTGGGCGACACCGCCGTGGCCGTCCACCCCGACGACCCCCGCTACCAGGGCCTGATCGGCCGGACGGTGCGCCTGCCCCTGGTCGACCGGCTGATCCCGGTGGTCGCCGACACGGGCGTCGACCGCGAGTTCGGCACCGGCGCGCTCAAGGTCACCCCGGCCCACGACCCCAACGACCACGACATCGCCGAGCGCCACGGCCTGCCGGCGATCGACATTTTCACCGAGGAGGCGATCGTCAACGCCGAGGGCGGCCGGTTCGAGGGCCTGGACCGCTACGCCGCCCGCCGCGAGGTCAAGGCCGCCCTGGCCGAGCTGGGCCTGCTGGAGCGGGTCGAGGAGGCGCCGCACTCGGTCGGCCACTGCTACCGCTGCCGGACCGAGGTCGAGCCCCGCCTGTCGCTGCAGTGGTTCGTGGCCACCCGGCCGCTGGCCGACCAGGCCATGGAGGCGGTCCGCTCCGGGCAGACCCGGTTCGAGCCGGTCCGCTACGAGAAGACCTTCTTCGGCTGGATGGAGCAGATCCGCGACTGGTGCGTGTCCCGCCAGCTCTGGTGGGGCCACCGCATCCCCGCCTGGTACTGCCCGGACGGGCACGTCACCGTGGCCCGCCAGGACCCGGCGGCCTGCGCCGAGTGCGGCGCCGGCCAGCTGGCCCAGGACGAGGACGTGCTCGACACCTGGTTCTCGAGCGGGCTGTGGCCGTTCTCGACCCTCGGCTGGCCCGGCCAGACCGACGACCTGGCCGCCTTCTACCCGACGTCGGTGCTGGTCACCGGGTACGACATCATCTTCTTCTGGGTGGCCCGGATGCTGATGTTCGGCTGCCACTTCCAGCCGCCGACGCCCTTCGAGGTGGTGGCCATCCACGGGATGGTCCGCGACGCCCAGGGCAAGAAGATGTCCAAGTCGTTCGGGAACGTGATCGACCCGATCGAGCTGATGGACCGCTACGGCACCGACGCCCTCCGGTTCGCCCTGATCCGCGGGGCCAACCCGGGCAGCGACGTGCCCATGGCCGAGGAGTGGGTCGAGGGCGCCCGCAACTTCGCCAACAAGCTCTGGAACCTCGGCCGCTTCGTCATGTCGGCCACGGACGCGACCGGGGCGCCCCCGGAGGCGTCGGCCGCCCTGGCCGACCGGTGGCTGCTGTCGCGGCTGGAGCGGACCAGGGCGGCGGTGACGGCGGCCTACGACGGG
>CALGFH010000420.1 GCA_937881255.1 uncultured Actinomycetes bacterium | reverse complement strand
CAGTGGCAGGTTGGCCAGCTCGTACCAGGACATCAACGGCGCCAGGCCGATCATGAAGGCGACCGCCGCCAGCAGGCCGGCGCGGACCCGACGGCCCTTGGACAGCACCAGGACGGCCACGCCGACCTCGAAGGCGATCAGCAGCAGGGTCATGGGCACCCCGGCCGGCGCCACCAGGTGGAGCATGAGCCAGTCGAAGCCCGGCCAGGACAGCTCGGCGATGCTCCTGTAGGTCTCGGCCGCGTTGGGCAGGACCACCGTGGTGTTGTAGGCGGCCATCGCGAGGAAGAACCCGCCGAAGCCGATGCGTGCGGCGTTCCGCCACCTGCCGGCGACGGGGCGTTGCGTCAACAGGCCTGTCGGGCTGAATGGCCTGGTGCTCGTGGCCGTGGATGCCATGGATGCCTCCCGCTTGCTGGAGACGGTGTGCTCACAGGAACAGCATCCCGGCTCTTGCCGGCCGCCGGCAGGGTCGATGGTCCTGGGTCAGCAGGGGCGGGGGTCCCAGGCGGGGAGGTCGCGGGTCGCCGCGGTCGGCTTGGGGGGCCGGGTCGCGGCCTTGAGGACTCGGCTGGCCAGCCCCTTGAAGTCCTTGCCCAGGACCAGGACCACCGAGCTCCTCGCCAGACCTGCCTGAGGGGCTCGGGCGACCCGCTCGCCGCCGGTCTTCAGCACGCCGGCGACCCTGCTGGCGGCGGCGTCCGAGCCCTTGGCGTGGGCGAGACGGGTCACCGGTGAGGGTGGGGCGTTGCCGCCGTTGGTGGCCCTGAAGCCGAGGGCCTTGAGGGAGGCGGTCGCCCGGGCGGCGAGGCCCTGGCGGGAGGTGGCGTTCTTGACCGTGACCGAGATCTTGGACGGGGCCGGCGGGGACGCCGGGGCGGTGGTCGCGGGAGCGCCAGGGGCCGGGCGGTCGGGGCGGGCGAGGAGCTTGGCCACGGTGGCGCGGGTGTCGGGCTGGCGGGGCAGGAGGACCTGCTCCCAGCCCTGGCGGAGGCCGAAATCGAAGCCGGACTGGCCGGCGCGGTGGACGACGCCGTCGCGCTGGACGGCCCGGTCGACCGGGAGGGTGAGGGTGGTGAGGCGGGCCGGGTCGAAGGAGCGGAACTGGCGGGCCAGGGTGACCGAGCGGCCGATGGTGAGGCGGTCGTCCTTGGTCAGGCTGTGGACCACGGAGCCGACCAGGGCGTTGGCCCGGATCGGGTTGGCCAGGTTGCGACCCAGGGCCTTGGCGGCGAGGGACCGGAGCATGGTCTGCTGGCGGCGGATGCGGCCCAGGTCGGTGCCCGGGTCGGCGTGCCAGCGGCCGGCCTTGTCCTGGTACTGGAAGTAGCGGCTGCGGGCCAGGGCCAGGGCCTGGCCGCCGCCGAGGCGCTGGCAGCCGGTGCGGGCGATGCTCAGGCCGGACTCGTTGTGGCCGTCGTTGCTGTCGCGGACCGGGCGGGGGAAGTACATCGACACCCCGCCGAGGGCGTCGACCACCTCGCGGAAGCCGTCGAAGTTGACCAGCAGGTAGTGGTGGATGGGGATCCCGAAGCTCTGCTGGATGGTCTGGACGAGCTGGCCGGGGCCATGGTTGAAGGCCGAGTTGATCTTGGCCGACCCGCCGGTGCCGGCGACCGGCACGTAGAGGTCGCGCGGGATCGACAGCACGGCGGCGTGGCGGGCGGCCGGCACCAGGTGGACGACGATGATGACGTCGCTGCGCTGCCCGGCGGCGTCCCCGAACCCGCCGTCGCGCAGTCCCTGGCGGGTGTCGGAGCCGACCACCAGCAGGTTGACCGACCCGTCGGAGGGGGCCTTGCCGAGGCCGGGCACGTGCACCGAGCTGATCTGGCCGAACCGGAAGGCGGTGTAGCCCCAGCCCCCGGCCGCCATGACCAGGCCCAGGACCAGCAGGGCGGCCAGGGCGGCGGCGATCCGGCGGCGGCGGTAGACCCGGGCCGAGACCTTGCGGCGGACCGGCCGTGGCTGGGCCGGGGAACGGTTGGGTGGGGTCGGCACGGCGCGGTTCAGCTGGGGGCCAGCGGCGGGACGGCCGGGCCGACGGCCCGGCTGGTGCGGTCGCGGGAGGCCTCAAGGGCCTGGCGGGCGCCCGGGGGCACGGACCGGTCGGCCAGGGCGGCCAGCACCGGGCGGACCCGGAAGCCAGGGTGCTCGACCCAGGTCGGCACGTAGCGCACCGCCTTGACCCGGGGGGCGTCGCCGTCGCGGGCGATCGTCACCTGGACCAGGACGCCGTCCTGGGAGCCGGCCGCGCAGCAGGCCGGGGTCTGGTTGGACAGCGAGTTGCCCATGCCGTAGGCGACCCACTTGCCGCCGACCTGCTCGATCGGCTGCACCACGTGGACGTGGTGGCCGAGGATGAGGTCGACCTCGGGGGCGGCCAGCAGCCGCCTGGCCAGCTCGCGCTGGGACGGGGTCGGGGCGGCCTGGTTCTCCTGGCCCCAGTGGAGCAGCACGACCACGAACCCGGCCCCGGCCCGCCGGGCGGCGCGGGCGTCCTCCACGATCCGGGCCGGGTCGATCAGGTCGACCAGCCAGGACCGGCCGGCCGGGAGCGGCCCGCCGTTGAGGCCGTAGGCGTAGCTGAGCAGCCCGACCCGCAGCCCGCGGACGTCGACCACGGTGCTGGCGGCGGCCTCGGCGGCGTGGCGGGCGGTGCCGTCGTGGCGCAGGCCGGCCTGGTCGAGGACGTCCAGGGTGGCCGCGACCCCGGCCGCGCCCCGGTCCATGGCGTGGTTGGAGGCGGTCGAGCAGGCGTCGTAGCCGGCCCAGCGCAGGGCCGCGGCCAGCTGAGGCGGGGCGTTGAAGCTGGGCCAGGAGGCGATGTCCCGCCCGTCCCGCGACAGGGGCACCTCGAGGTGGCAGACGGCCAGGTCGGCCCCGCCGACCAGCGGCCGCAGCTCGGCCAGCATCGGGCGGAAGTCGTACGGCTGGCCGGACCTGGCGCCGTCCTCGCCGGCCCGGCGCAGGACCGGGCCGTGGGGCAGCACGTCCCCGGAGGCGACCAGGGTCAGGTCCTCGGTGTCGCCGGCCAGCCCGGCCGCCCGGGCCAGCTCGGCCGCCGGGCCGTCGGCCAGGGAGCCGATGCCGGCCATGAGCAGCACCCCGAGGGCGCCGAACACCACCCGGCCCCGCCGGGTGAGCCGCCAGCGGCGCCGCCGCGGCCCGCTCGGCCGGGCCCGCCGGCGCCCGGCGAGCTGGAGGACGTCGCCGGTCATCGCCACCCCGCCTTCGCGCATCGCCGGACGGTTCTCCCGAAACCGTCAGGTCGCGGAGTTTACGGGGGAAGCGGCGGAAATCGTGGGAGGTTGGCGGGATCGCCTATTCCGGGCCGGGGGGCGCCGCGGCCGTGGCGGCGCGGCGGCGGCGCTCGACCACCACCGCGGCCATCGGGAACACCAGCACCGACAGCACCCCCGCCCCGACCAGGGCGGCCGCGTTCTCGCGGAGCATGGTGCCGTTGCGCAGCCCGATCTCGGCCAGGGCGACCAGCAGGGGCAGGGCGGTCGCGGTCAGCAGCATCATCTGGACCCGCTGGATGGCCGGCAGGTCCCGGCGGTACAGGAACAGGGCCGGGACGCCCCGGATGACCAGCAGCAGGACGAAGAAGGCGAGCAGCCGCAGCGGCGCCTCGGCGATCGAGCGGATGTCCAGGGACATGCCCGAGGCCACGAAGAACAGCGGGATGAAGAAGCCGTAGCCGATGGCGTCGAGCTTCTCCTCGAGCGCCTCGACGTCGCCTGGCGCCCAGCGGCGGAGCACGATCCCGGCCAGGAACGCGCCAAGGACCACGTCCAGGCCGAACTCCTCGGCCACCACCAGCAGCACGAGCAGGAGCAGGACGGTCCAGCGCAGGGTCGTCTGGGCGGTCGAGCCCTCGCCCTCGCGCAGGACCGTCTCCAGGCGGCGGCCCCGCACCAGCCGGGGCGCGAAGCTCAGGACCAGGGCAAGGACGCCCACCGCGAGCAGCGACAGCAGGGCCACGAACTTGTTGCTGGCCCCGAGGAACACGGCGATGGCGAAGACCGGGAACAGCTCCCCCACCGCCCCGGCGGCCAGCAGGTAGCGGCCGAAGCGGCCGCCGAGCATGTCGTTGTCCCGCAGGATGGGCAGCAGGGTGCCGAGGGCGGTGGTGGTGAGGCCGAGGGCCACGGGCACGAACGCCCGCACCAGCCCGGCCGCGGCCAGCACCCCGACCAGGGCGGCGGCCAGGCCCACGGTCACCAGCCAGGCGACGATGGCCACCCGACCCGGCCGCTCCCGGAACAGGTGGAGGTCGAGCTCGTAGCCGGCCAGCAGGAACAGGAAGCCGAGGCCGACGTTGGCCAGCAGGTCGATGGCCGCCCGGTCGGCCCAGCCGAGCACCTGGGGGCCGACCAGGACCCCGCCGGCCAGCAGCACCACCACCTGGGGGATGCGCGGGCCGGGCAGCAGGGCCACCAGCACCGGGGCCAGCGCGGCCACCGCGGCCGCGACCAGCAGCGTCTCCAGTCCCCTGGCGAGATCCATGCGCGACCTCCGGCCTCTGTCTCGTGGCCGAGCATGGCATGACGGATACTGGCTGCGCAGCCGGACGGTGTCGGGTCTGGGGGACGTGGGATGGCCGGAGCTCGGGCGGAGGCCGGCCGCGCCCTGCGCAGGGCCGTCCCCCGCTCCAGCCACGCCACCTGGGACCCGGCCGGGCGACGGTCGCCGCTGGCCCTGGTCGAGGAGAGCGACCGGCGGCGCCTGCCCGAGCTGGTGCCGATCCGTCACGCCCGCATGGCCGCCTCGCCGTTCGCCTTCCTGCGCGGGGCCCCGGCGGTGATGGCCCACGACCTGGCCACCACCACCCCGGTCACCGGGATCACCGTGCAGGCCTGCGGCGACGCCCACCTGCTCAACTTCGGACTGTTCGCCACCCCGGAGCGCAATCTGTCCTTCGGTCTCAACGACTTCGACGAGACCCTGCCCGCCCCCTGGGAGTGGGACGTCAAGCGGCTGGCCACCAGCTTCGTGGTGGCCGCGCGGACGGCCGGGTTCGACCAGGCGGTCGGCCGCCGGGCCGCCCAGGCGGCGGTCGGCGTCTACCGCCAGCAGCTGGCCCGCTACGCCGGGATGCGGCTGCTGGACGTGTGGTACTCGCGGGTCGACGCCTCCACGATCATCGCCCTGTCGCGGGGCCGGCGCCGCCGCGCGGTGGCCGACCGCCTGGCCCGCGCCCAGCACCACACCAGCCTGGACGCGCTGCCCAGGCTGACCGAGGCGGTGGGCGACGGGCGGCGCTTCGTGGAGGACCCGCCGCTGCTGACCCACGTCGAGGAGTGCCACACCGGCTGGGTCGAGGAGGTCCTGACCCGCTACCGCACCACCCTGTCGGACGAGCGGCGCCTGCTGCTCAGGCGCTTCCGGACCCAGGACGCGGCCCGCAAGGTGGTCGGGGTGGGCAGCGTCGGCACCCGCTGCTACGTGCTCCTGCTGCTCGGGGACCGCCACGACGACCCGCTGCTGCTGCAGGTCAAGCAGGCGACCGCCTCGGTGCTGGAGCCGTACGCCGGCCGCAGCCGCTACCGCCACCCCGGCCACCGGGTGGTCAACGGCCAGCGGCTGCTCCAGACGGCCAGCGACATCTTCCTCGGCTGGACCAGCGACGGCGGCGCCGACTACTACGTCCGCCAGCTCTGGGACATGAAGGGCTCGGTCAACCTCGACACCCTCGACCCGGCCGACCTCGTCCCCTACGGCCGGCTGTGCGGCTGGGTCCTGGCCCGGGCCCACGCCCGCAGCGGCGACGCCGCCGCCATCAGCGGCTACCTGGGCACCGGCGACCGCTTCGACCGGGCCGTGGCCGACTTCGCCGAGGCCTACGCCGACCAGACCGAGGCCGACTACGCGGCGTTCACCCGCGCCCGCGGTTCGGGCCCAGGGGATGAGGGTAGGGGTGGCGTCACGAACCAACGGAAAGGAGACGGAGGATGATCCTGTCGATCCTGGTCACGTTGGCGTTCGTGGCCACGCTGGCGTTCATGCTCGTGCGTGCGTTCACCGGCCCGGTGCGGCACCGCCACGGCCGCCCGGTGCACTGACGATCCGCAGCAGCTCGGCGTGGAGGGTCGCCACGTAGCCCTCGTGCTCGGGCTTCATCAGGACGCTGCGCAGGACCCGGGCCTCGCCGGTGTCGGCGGCCAGGGCGGGGTCGCGGCGGCGGAGCCGGTCGGCGGCCAGCCGCAGGGTGCTCAGGTAGACGGGGGCGGGGTCGTCCATGGCCGCCCGCAGCAGGGCGGCCGATGCGGCGTCGACGGCCGCGCACGACGGCGACGCCGGGCGGGGCCAGAAGGCGAGGATGTCCAGCTCGGGCGGCTGGTACAGCACCAGCTCGTCGCTGGCGTCCAGCAGCTCGGCCCAGGCCCTGGCCGCCCGCAGCCCGCCGGCCACCACCGGCCCAAGGCCCCGGGTCGCCTCCAGGGGCAGGGCGCGCAGGGTCAGCCAGAGGGCGCCGGCGGCCGCCCCGGCCCGTGAGCACTCCAGGCTGATCTCGCCCAGGTGCAGCTCCTCGGAGGTGAAGTAGGTGTAGGGCGAGTCGTGGCGGTACAGCCGCCCGACCCCCGGGTCGCGGAACAGCACCGCCCCGCAGCCGTACGGCTGGAGGCCGTGCTTGTGGGGGTCGACCACCACCGAGTCGCAGTCCCCCACCGCCCGCAGGCGGGCCGCCGTCTCCGGGCCGAGCAGCTTGGCCCCGTCCTCGTCGCCGGCCAGCAGGGCGAAGAACCCGCCGTAGGCGGCGTCGACGTGCAGCCGGCAGCCGTAGCGGTCCCGCAGGGCGAGCGCCTCGGCGATCGGGTCGACCGCGCCCAGGCCGGTGGTGCCGGCGGTCAGCACCACCGTGCCCACCCGGCCCGAGGCCAGCAGCGCCTCCAGGGCGTCCAGGTCCATCCGCCCGGCCGCGTCCGCGGGCACGGCCACGCTCTCCACCCCCAGCACCTCGCACATGCGGGCGTGGGTGTAGTGGGCCTCCTGGCTGTGGGCGACCGCCCGGCCGGGGGCGAGCTGGCGGGCCACCCACAGCGCCTCCAGGTTGGCGATGGTGCCGCTGGAGGTGAGGTGCCCGAGGGTGTCGCCCGGGAGGCCGAACATGGCCGCCAGGTCGCCGACCACCTCCTTCTCCATCGCCCCGGTGGCCGGCCCGCCGTCCAGGGCGTGGTTGTTGGGGTTGACGGTCATCGCGGCCAGGTAGCCGGCCATCGCCACCGGGTGGGGCGGCTTGAGCATCTGGCCGGCGTAGCGGGGGTGGAAGAACGGGTAGTTGTCCTGCAGGCGCCCGGTGTACTCCGCCCAGGCGGCGGCCAGCCGCTCCGGGTCGACCTCGGCCGCCGGGGCGGCCGCGACCGGCTCCCAGCGGCCCCGGAACGCGCCGTCGAAGGCGCGGGCCGCGTCCAGGTAGGCGCCCAGGTCCATGTTCACGCTCCCGTGGCCGGATCGAGATACGGCCACGTTCGCTCCGTGACCGACCGGCCCCAGGATGCTACGTGGCGCGACCCGCTCGCACGCGGACCGGGCCGGCGGCACCAGGCGCACGAGGGGGCGCCTGG
>CALGFH010000419.1 GCA_937881255.1 uncultured Actinomycetes bacterium | reverse complement strand
AAGGACGCCATCTCCCATGGGTATGCCCGGTCGGCCCTCGCTCGCCCGCATCCTCGCGCTCTCCGTGGCGCTGTCCGCCCTCCCGCTGGCCGCCCCGGCGGCCGGGGCGGCCGAGCCGGCCCCGGCCCCGGCGGAACGGGCCCGGCCAGCGGCCCGGCAGGACGCGTTCGTGCCCGGGCGGGTGCTGGTCGGGTTCGAGGCCGGGTCGGGGGAGCAGGGCCGGCGGACGGCCGCGGCCGCGGTCGACGGCCGGGTCGTGGCCGGCACGGGCCGGACCCGGGTGGTCGAGCTGGACCGGGGCGCCGACGTCCGCGCGGCCGCCCGCCGGCTGGCCCACCGGCCCGGGGTGGCCTTCGCCGAGCCGGACTGGGTGCGGCGGCTCGACGCCTGCGACCCGGACGTCTGCTGGCACCTCCAGCCCCGCCCGGGCGCCAACGTGGTCGCGGCCCACGACGACGACCACCGGGGCGACGGCCGCACCGTGGCCGTGGTCGACACCGGGGTGCGGGAGGCGATCCCCGACGACCCCGCCACCACCGGCGTCGACGAGTCCAACGACCTCGACCTCGAGGACCGGGTCGCTCAGCGCTGGCGCTGCCTGGACAGCGGCTGCGTCGCCGCCGAGGCCACGCCCACCAGCTCCCACGGCACCGAGGTGGCCAGCGTGATCGCGGCCGCCGACGACGACGACGGCACCACCGGCGCCGCCCCCGACGCCACCATCGTCTCCTACCGGGTCGACGCCACCGGCGGCGGCATCCCCAGCTCGTACCTGCGCAGCGCCCTCCTCCACATCGCCACCGACCCGGCGATCGACGTGGTCAACCTGAGCCTCGGCGGCTCCCAGTGGTCCGAGGCCGAGCGGCAGGCCATCGCCATCGTGCTCGCCGCCGGCAAGGTCGTGGTCGCCTCGGCCGGCAACACCGGCGACCGCATCCCCCAGTACCCGGCGTCGTTCCCGGGCGTGATCTCGGTCGGGGCCACCGACGACGGCGGCGAGGTCGCCGACTTCTCCTCCTACGGCAAGGTCGACGTGGTCGCCCCCGGCGACTGCGTGGCCGTGGCCGTGGTCCCCGGCTTCGACCAGGACGGCGGCTGCCCCGGCGACAGCCTGGACGGCGTCGCCTTCAACAGCGGCACCTCGTTCTCGGCCCCGATCGTCTCCGGCGTGCTCGCCCTGGCCTCCAGCCGCAGCCCGCTGCTGGCCCGGCTGGCCCTGGAGTCGAGCGCCGACGAGCTCCACCCGGGCGGCGCCAGCGACGCCAAGCAGTGGGCCCACGGGCTGGCCGACGCCGACGCCTTCGTCGGCGCCCACGACCCGGCCGCCCCGCCGGCCCTGGTCCTGGAGACGAGCGGCGGCCTCGGGTCGGGCGACGGCCAGCTGCCCCACCCGGACACCACCTTCGTCGCCTACGCGTTCCAGGCCGGTGACGGGGTGGCCACGAACCCGGGCTCGGCCAGCTTCGCCACCGCCGCCTCCGGCACCGCCGCCTTCGAGGAGGTCGAGGGCGAGGAGGGCACCTACCGGGCCACGCTGGGCTCCGGCGACCTCGAACCGGGCCTCCGGGTCGAGCTGGCCACCGCCACCGTGGACGGGACCTCGGCCATCGACTCGGTGCCCGTGCTGGTCCTGGCCGCCGACGACCAGGCACCCGGCGTCGACGCCTGGCGGCGGGTGGCGAGCGTGGACGGCGACGACCTGGACGACGTCTACGCCGTCACCCTCGGCCGGGGCGACCGCCTCGACGTGTCGATCGCCAGCCTCTCGCCCGACCCGGTGGCCGCCCTGCTCTTCGACGCCGGCACCACCGACGTCTTCGGCCAGCTCGACCAGACCCTGGCCTGCGGCGGCGGCGAGGAGGTCGGCTGCCCGACCACCGGGCTCCACTTCGAGGCCGAGACCCGCGGCACCTACCTGCTCGACGTGTTCTCCACCGGGTCGACCGGCGACTACCGCCTGACCTGGACGGTGCGCAACGCGGCCGGCCTGCCGATCGAGGTCCCGGTCCCCGCCTGCAGCCCCAACGGCGACGGCGTCAGGGACCGCTGCGCCTGGACCGCCGGGGCGATCCCCGGCTGGACCATCACCTCGTTCGTCACCAGCGGCACCAGCTCGGTCGACCGCCAGACCGGCGGCGGCGCCCGCACCTGGGACGGCGGCGACAGCGGCCCCGGCGGCTACACCCTCCGGGTCCTGTACACCGAGCCGGGCGGACGGGCCCTGCTGAGGACCTACCCGCTCACCCTGGACGAGCAGCGGCCGCGGATCGCCGACGCCACCGCCGCCCCCAACCCGTTCGAGCCCCGGCCCGACGACGGCGACCGGGACACCACCAGGTTCGCCATGACCTCCTCGGAGCGGGGCCGGCTCCGGGTCGTGATCTACCGCTACGCCAGCACCAGGGTGGTCCGGGTCCTGCAGAGCGGGACCCTGGCCGCCGGGCGCCAGCGGGTCACCTGGAGCGGCAAGACCTCGGCCGGCGCCTGGCTGCGGGGGACCTTCTCCTACGTGCTCGAGGCCACCGACGCCGCCGGCAACACCTCCCGGTCACGGCGCCACTACGTGCGGGTCCTGTAGGGGCCGGCGGCCTCCGCGGAGAGCGGAGAGAATTCTTCCGATAATCGCTTGACCCGCCTTTTGGCGTCTGCCAGGGTGGGCGAGCGCCCGGCGGAACGTCCGTCGAGTGCTGGCCGGGTCTCCAGGGACTGTTGTCGGCCGAGGAGGTGTCCAGTTGTGATCGACCGGATGCTCGTCTCCCCAAGGGCGGCCCTGAATGGGCCCAGGGGTGACGTGCGCCCGGAGCCGGCCACGATCGGCGCCAGGCTGCGGTACCTCGGCCAGGGCACCACGTCCGTCAGCGTCGCCGTCTCCGACGGCGGCCAGGACGGTCGCCAGGCCTTCGCGGTGGATCGACGGGAGGAACCAACCTGACGGGACCTCCCCGGAGCAGACCTCAACGGTCCCTCCGAAATCGCGAAGGCCGTGGGCGAACCCCACGGCCTTTCTCTTTGCCCGCTCACGACCATCACCGCCCGTCAACGATGACGACAAGGAGCGACCCGACCATGCAGACCCTGGAGCTGTTCCCGCCTGGGCGAGCGTTGCCATGCGTGCAGGCGGGACCCGACCTCTACTTCTCCGAGTCACCCCGCGAGCTGGAGCTGGCCAAGCAGCTCTGCCGTCCCTGCCCGCTGCGCACCAGGTGCCTCGAGGGCGCCAAGGAGCGCGGCGAGCCCTGGGGCGTCTGGGGTGGGGAGGTGTTCGTCGACGGACGACCAGTTCCGTTCAAGCGTTCCCGGGGACGTCCCCGCAAGCACCCGCTGCCCCCGCTCCCAGCCGAGCTCCCGGCCGCCCAGGCCGAGGCCTGCTGATGAGCTCCGCATCCCGGAGGAGGTGAACACGACATGCACAGCTTCATGCAGCAGCTGGCCGAGGACCGGCAGGCCGAGCTCCGGATAGACGCCCACCGGGCCCGGCACCGGCGCGCACGCCGCGCCCAGCGGGCCTCCGAGGCCAGCCAGGCCATGGCCCGGCGCGAGGGGCGGGTCCTGGTCCAGGCCCTGATGGCCCGATGAGCGGCCCCGTCCCGACCCTTCCCACCTACCTCCGGCCCCCGGCACCCGTGGCGACATCACGGGTCCGGGGGTCGGTTGGCGTCCGGCCCCTGGTCGCGAGCCACGAGCCGCCGAGGATGGCCAGCAGGCCCACGACCGACATGGCCCCCAGCCGCTCGTCGAGCACGAGCACGCCGAGCACGACCGCGACCAGCGGGTTGACGTAGGTGATGACCGCGGCCCGGCTCGGCCCGGCCACGACCACCAGCCGGAAGAACAGCACCAGCCCGAGCGCGGTGCAGACCACCCCGAGCACGGCCAGCGACCCCAGCGCGTCCCCGGACGGCACCCCCTCCGGCGGCGTGACCAGCACCGCCGGCACCAGCACGACCGTGGCCAGGGCCAGGCTGGCCGCGATCGGCCCCAGCGGGTCGAGGTCGGCCAGCCGCCGGTTGACGATCATCGGCGCGGTCGCGTACCCCAGGGTGGCCACCAGCACCAGCACGGCCCCGAGGAGCTCCCCGGCCCGGCCGGCCACGTCCACCCCGAGCAGCGCGACCACGCCCCCGAACCCGACGACCAGGCCGGCCAGCCGCAGCCCGGTCGGCTTGTCGTCCGGCGAGAAGCGCACCGACAGCAGCGCCACCATCAGCGGCATGGAGGCGATCAGGATCGCGGCCAGCGACGAGGAGATGCGCTGCTCGCCGAGGGCGATCAGCAGGAACGGCACCGCCACCTCGCAGGCCGTGTAGGCGGCGATCGCCCCCCACCGGCCGCGCAGGCCCCGCAGGGCCCCCCGCCGCCAGGCCAGCGGCAGCAGCACCGCCGCTCCCAGCGCCACCCGGGACCAGGCCACGAACGCCGGCGGCACCCCGTCGTCCACCGCGACCTTGATGAAGAAGTACGGCACCCCCCAGACGACCGAGACGGCCGCGAACAGCAGCCAGGCGCGGGGGGTCATCGGTCCTCGGGCACCTCGCCGCGCAGCCACTGGATGTAGCGCTCGGCCGAGCGCTCGACCACGGCCTTGGCGTCGCGGCGCAGCACCGGCTGCCACCAGCCGCCGTAGACGCGGTCGAAGGCGTACGGCCGGACGGCCTCGACCACGCCGCGGACGGCCCGCTCGGGCAGGGGCAGCCGGTTGGGGGCGCTGCGCACGAAGGTGACCCGGTCCTCACCGGGGGTCACGAAGATGGTGTCGCCGCTGAGCAGCGCCCCGGCGCCGCCGGCCCCACCGGCCCAGTGCACCACCGCGCTGCCGGCGAAGTGCCCGCCGCACTGGACCAGGGTGACCCCGGGCAGGACGGCCCGCGACCCGGACCAGGTCACCGGCGGCCGCCGCGGCGGGCGGGTCAGCCAGCCCAGGTCGGGGGCGCAGACCAGTACCTCGGCGTCGAAGGCCTCGCTCCAGTCGGCGATCGTCCCGTAGAAGTGGGGGTGGCTGGCGGCGACCGCCCGCAGCCCGCCGGCGTCCCTGACCGCCGCGACCGCCACCTCGTCCAGGTAGCCGGGCGGGTCCCAGAGCAGGTTCCCCTCGTCCGTGCGGACCAGCAGCGCCCGCTGGCCGATGGCCACCGGCGGGTCGACGCCGATCCCGAGCAGCCCCGGCTCGACCTCGCGGACGTCGCCCCGGTGCCCGGCCGCGGCCAGCTCCTCGGCCGTGGTCCAGCGCTGCCCGGACGCCGGCACCCACTGGCGCTCGTCGGCGCAGATGACGCAGATCCCAGGTGGCGACGGCGCCTCCGGGTACTGGTTGGCGCAGGTGGCGCAGATCCAGACGGGCATGATGGTGCCACCTTAGTAGAATCCCGCGACGGTCCACGAAGCTTGGAGGGGCGTGCAGCCCGAGACGACATACGCGCCGCTGGGTGACGACCGGGTCGCCTACCAGGTGCTCGGGGACGGGCCCGACCTGGTGCTGACCATGGGCGCCTTCGGGCACGTCGACCTCCAGTGGGAGGATCCGGGGCTCGCCCTGTACCTGCGCCGGCTGGCGTCGTTCTCGCGGCTGATCATCTTCGACCGCCGCGGCACCGGCGCCTCCGACCCCCTGCCCGAGGATCTGCCGCCGCCCTGGGAGGCCTACGCCGACGAGGTGGCCGCGGTGATGGACGCCGCCGGGTCGCGGCGGGCCGCGCTCATGGCCACGACCGCCGAGGCCAGCCCGATGGCCCTGTTCTTCGCGGCCACCCGCCCCGAGCGGACCACCGCCCTGGTCCTCGGCAACGCCAGCGCCCGCTACGTCGCCGCCGACGACTACCCGATCGGCATCCCGCCGGAGCGGGCCGACGCCATCATCTCCCGGGTCGAGGACACCTGGGGGACGGCCGAGCCCATCTCCACCGCCATCCCCAGCCGCGCCGGCGACGAGCGGTTCCGCCGCTGGGTGGCCCGGCTGCAGCGCTCGATCGCCAGCCCCAGGACGGTCCACGTCATGCTGCGCGCCCTGTTCGAGGTCGACGTCCGCCCGCTGCTGCCGCTGATCCAGGCGCCCACGCTGGTGCTGCACCGCCGCGACTTCCCGCTGCTCCCGATCGAGCACGGCCGCTACCTGGCCGAGCACATCCCCAACGCCCGGCTGGTCGAGCTGCCCGGCGCCGACGGCCCCCTGACCTGGGAGGAGCCGGAGGCGAGCCTCGGCCCCATCGAGGAGTTCCTGACCGGGGTGCGGGGGACCGTCCCGTCCACCCGGGTGCTGGCCACGGTGCTGTTCACCGACATCGTGGCCTCGACCGAACGGGCCGCCGAGCTCGGCGACCGCCGCTGGCGGGAGCTGCTCGGAGTCCACGACGACCTCGGCGGCCGCCTGGTCGAGCAGTGGGGCGGCCGGGTCGTGAAGACGACCGGGGACGGGCTGCTGGCCACCTTCGACGGCCCGGGGCGGGCGATCGCCTGCGCCGTCGCCCTGCGCGACCAGCTCGGCGACATCGACGTCCAGATCCGGGCCGGGCTGCACGCCGGCGAGGTCGAGCTGCGCGGCGACGACGTCGGCGGGATCGCGGTCCACATCGCCGCCCGCATCATGGCCGAGGCCGGCCCCGGCGAGGTGCTCGTCTCCCGCACCGTCCGCGACCTGGTCGCCGGCTCCGACCGCCGGCTCGAGGACCGCGGCACCTCCCAGCTCAAGGGCGTCGACGGCGACTGGCAGCTGTTCGCGGTGCCGGGTGCCTAGCGGCGGCGGACGTCCGGGCCCGCCCGGCGCTCCTGCACGTCGTTGAGCAGCGAGGTGACCAGCCCGGCGGCCGCCAGGACCACGGCCGCCACCGGCTGACCGGCGGAGCCCAGGCCGACCGCGGCCACCGCGTACAGCACCAGCTCGATCTGCACCCGCACCGGGGCCGAGACCGGGATCCTCGCCTTCGGGGCGACGAACGTGCCCCAGACGACCGCGGCCAGGGCCGGCGCCCCGACCCCGAGCAGCCACGCCCACGGCCCCTCGCCGACGACGTACCCCCAGAAGGCCAGCGCCGCCAGCATGGCCAGCTCGCACAGGAACCGGGCGGTCAGCGTGGCCCCCCGGGCCCCGCTGAGGTCCTGGCCGCCCGGCGGCGGGTTCTGGTCGCGCTCCATGGCCCCAATCTAACGCGGCACGGCCGGTCCAGGGTTCACCTGATGCTTGCCGCGGCGTAACGCGGACGTGACCGCCAGCCCGCACGATGCCATGGGGGACTCACAGAGGTGGAGGTCGACATGAGCTCCAACGCCAAAAGCGACACCGGTGCCGCCACCACCGTGTGGCGCGAGGTCTGCGACAAGTGCGGCACCAGGATGGACCTCGAGGGCTCGGCCCACGGGTTCGAGCGCTGGACCTGCCCCGGCTGCCAGCAGGTCGTCGGCATCGACCGCGACCCCGAGGTCGGCGGACGCTTCCAGATCGACCGCGGCCAGCCCTGGAACTACTCCCCGGAGGCGTTCCACCGCTGAGCCGCCCCCGTCGGGGGGGCGGGTCGCTGGGGCGGGTTCGGCCCCGGGCCGGGGGTTGTCCACAGATTGGGGGGACCCTCTTCTGG
>CALGFH010000418.1 GCA_937881255.1 uncultured Actinomycetes bacterium | reverse complement strand
GCAGGGTCGGGCCGACCCGGTCGTCGAGGGCGACCTTGATCACGGCCGCCCCGGCCGCGGCCAGCTCGTCCACCGCCCGCACCGCCTCGGCGGTCCCGTCCACCGGGCGGGCCGTGCCCGGCGGGGCCCACGGCGCCCGTGTCGGGTAGCCGCCGGGGACGGTCACGATCTGCCCGGCGGCCAGCAGCCGCGGCGAGGCCGATCCGGGGGCCGCCGCCCCCTCGGCCAGGACGGCCAGCCGGTCGGCCGGCCAGCCGAGGTCGCGCACGGTCGTGACCCCGCCGGCCAGGACCCGGGCCGGTGGGTGGAAGCCGAGGTGGACGTGGACGTCGACGAGCCCGGGGAGCAGGGTCGCCCCCGACCCGTCGACCACCACCGCCCCGTCCGGGGGGTCGACCGCGGCCGCCGGGCCGACCCGCTCGATCAGGCCGCCGGCGGCCACCACCGTCTGGCCGGCCACCGCCGGGCCGCCGTCCCCGTCGAGCACGGCGACCCCGACGACGGCCAGGGCGGGCGGGGCGGGGGGGTCCGGGGGGCTCAAGGGTAGCCCCCCGGTGCATGGATCGGGGAGTCGGGCACCTCCGGAAGCTACACCGGTACCATCCTGGCCATGAACCAGCAGCCCGGCGTCCCCCCTCTGGTGCTGCACGGCCCGCCGGACGGTGACGCCCCGCTGCGGCTGGGCCGGCGGGTCACCCTGTACGTCTGCGGCATCACCCCGTACGACGCCGCCCACATCGGGCATGCCTTCACCTACGTCGCCTTCGACACCCTGGCCCGGTTCCTGCGCGGCCGCGGCCACGAGGTCGCCTACTGCCAGAACGTCACCGACGTGGACGACGACGTGCTCCGGCGGGCGGCCAGGGACGGCCAGGACTACCTCGAGCTCGGGCGGCGCGAGACGGCGTCCTACCTGGAGGACATGGACGCCCTCAACGTGGCCCGCCCCAGCTTCTTCCCCAAGGCCACCGAGGAGATCCCGTCCATGGTCGAGCTGGCCGGCCAGCTGGTCGAGGGCGGCAACGCGTACGTGGTCGACGGCACGGTGTTCTTCGACGTCACCAGCTACCCGGGGTTCGGGGAGCTGTCGGGGCTGAGCCCGGCCGAGCAGCGCGACCTGCTGGCCGAGCGGGGCGGCGACCCCGACGACCCCCGCAAGCGCCACCCGCTGGACTTCGTGGTCTGGCAGCGCAGCCAGCCGGGGGAGCCGTGGTGGGACAGCCCGTGGGGGAGGGGCCGCCCCGGCTGGCACCTGGAGTGCTCGGCCATGGCCCGGGAGTACCTCGGGACCACCATCGACCTGCACGGCGGCGGCGCCGACCTGCTCTACCCCCACCACGAGTCGGAGCGGGCCCAGTCGGAGTCGGCCAACCAGGCGCCGTTCGCCCGCCGCTGGCTCCACACCGGCATGGTCCGCTACCAGGGCGAGAAGATGTCCAAGTCGCTCGGCAACCTGGTCTTCCCCCGCGACCTCGTCCGCGACCACGAGCCGGCCGCCGTCCGCCTGGCCCTGCTCGCCCACCACTGGCGCTCCCCCTGGGAGTGGGATCCCGCCGAGCTCAAGGAGGCCGCCGAACGCCTCTCCAATTGGCGGCAGGCCTGTGGACAACCCCGAGCACCCTCTCCGGGCGTGGGCTACCCTCCCGTTCGGGGGCCCCAGCAGCCGGGGGTTGGGGCTGCGGCACGTGTTCAGAGGCCCCAGGAGCCGGGGGTTGGGGCTGGCGCGCGGCTGCCCGAGGCGGTGGAGGCGGCGCTGGCGGCCGACCTCGACACCCCGGCGGCGCTGGCCGCCGGGGACGAGCTGGCCGAGCGGGGCGACGGCCCCGGGGTTGCGGCGACCGCGGCGGTGCTCGGGGTCGACCTGGGCCCGGCCGACGGCTGAGACGGCCAGGCTATCCAGGTCGGCGCGGAGGGGCTAGGCTGCCCGGTATGCGTGGGGACAAGGTCGAGGTGCTGGTCGACACCGGGAACGGTGGTGTGCGGGCATTCGAGATCGAGGCCAGCCGGTCTGGGCGGCGGGTCGAGGTGACCACGTCGCGGACGATGGTGGAGGTGGCCGAGGTGACGCGGACCGGGCAGCCGGTGCGGACGGCCCGGTTCCTCTCCTCGCGGGTGGTGGCGATCGTCGAGCACCCCTATGACGACGGCCGGCCGGCCGCGTCCCGGTCGCCGGGCTGAGGGCGCTCAGGCCTTGGCGGGGACCCGGCCGCGCTCCAGCCGGGTGGCGAGCGCGCGCAGCAGGCTGAGCTGGGCCTCCCGGGGCCAGGCGTAGCCGGCCCGCTCCTCGTAGGCGGACTTGAC
This sequence comes from uncultured Actinomycetes bacterium, assembly GCA_937881255.1. Classification (GTDB taxonomy): domain Bacteria; phylum Actinomycetota; class CALGFH01; order CALGFH01; family CALGFH01; genus CALGFH01. Next base: position 1,972 of record CALGFH010000418.1, on the reverse strand, counting down.
CACCCGGTCGACCTTGCAGAGGGCGCTGGCGATCTGCTCGTCGGTCAGGTCGAGGACGGCGGCCTCGAGCGCGGCCCGGGTCGGGTTCACGGTCGGCGTGGCTGGCATCGGGCGGCCTCCGGGCTCGGGTGACGTTGGCCAGAGCTTACCGGCCGCCGAGGCGGGTGCGGAGCAGCTCGATGTCGGCCCGGTGGGCCTCGGCGGGGCCGGGGGTCTCGCAGATGACCGGGGCGCCGGCGGCCTGGACGATCCCGACCAGGGTGTCGAGGTCGATCTGGCCCTTGCCCAGGTTCTGGTGGCGGTCGCGGCCCGAGTCGGCCTTGTCCTTGGAGTCGTTGGCGTGGACCAGGTCGATCCGGCCGGTGATCGCCTTGACCCGGTCGACGATGCCGTCCAGCTCCTCGCCACCGGCGTGGGCGTGACAGGTGTCGAGGCAGAAGCCGAGCCCGGTGTCGCCGATCCGGTCCCACAGCCGGGCCAGGGTGTCGAACCGGCGGGCCATGGCGTGGTTGCCGCCGGCGGTGTTCTCGAGCAGCACCGGCACCTCGGACTCGAGCTGGTCGAGCGCCTTGCGCCAGCGCACGAAGCCCTCGTCCTCGTCGCCGCCGTCGGTGACGTGGCCGCCGTGGACGATCACCCCGGCCGCGCCGACCGCGGCCGCGCCCTGGCAGGTCTCGGCGAGCAGCTTGCGCGAGGGGATGCGGATGCGGTTGTTGGGCGAGGCCAGGTTGATCCCGTAGGGGGCGTGGACGTACACGACCATGTCGGCGGCGGCCAGCTCGGCCGCGTCCGGGCCGGGCGGCGGGACCTTCCAGCCGTTGGGCTCGCCGAGGAAGAACTGCACGCAGTCCGCGCCCCGGGCCGCCCCCTGCCCGAGCGGGTCGTCCCGCCCCAGGTGGATCCCGATCTTCATCTCCACGATTTTTCGACCTTAGCACGGGAAGCGGACAGGCTCCTCGGTGGTTGTCCTCTTGTCCCCCTCTCCCGAGACCCGAGGAGCAGGCGAATGCGGAACCGCATCCCCGCCGTCGTCCTGGCCGTCGCCCTGGTGTCCGCGCTGGCCCTGCTGGCCGTCCCGGCGGCCGCCTCCGGCGGCTCCGGCAGCAAGGTCACCCGGCTCGCCGCCACCCTCTCCGGCGCCAACGAGGTCCCCGGCCCCGGCGACCCGGACGGCCGCGGCCGCGCCTTCGTGCGGCTGGCCGGCGGCAAGGCCTGCTACGCGCTCGAGTGGTCGGGGATCAGCGCCCCGACGGCCGCCCACATCCACGAGGGAAGGGCCGGCGTGGCCGGCCCGGTGGTGGTGCTGTTCTTCCAGCCCGGCACCAACGCCGCCTCGCTGCCGGGCACGCTCAGCTCGGTCGCCGGCTGCGTCCCCGTCGACCCCGCCCTGGCCCGCAGGATCGCGGCCAAGCCCCGCGACTGGTACGTCAACATCCACACGGCCGACTTCGCCCCCGGGGCCATCCGCGGCCAGCTCCACCGCTCGCGCCACCTCGACCTCGACCTGCCCCGCCAGCTCGCCGCCGGGCTGAACGGCGCCAACGAGGTCCCCGGGCCCGGCGACCCCGACGGCCGCGGCCTCGGCCTGGTCCGGACGGGCAGGGAGCGGGTCTGCTTCGCCCTCGGCTGGACCGGGATCGCCCCGCCGATCTTCGCCCACATCCACGTCGGCGCCGCCGGGGTCGCCGGCCCGGTGGTGGTCCTGTTCTTCGACGTGCCCGAGCTCACCGGCGCCCCGACGGCCACCCTCCCGGCGACCGTGGCCGCGGCCGGCGGCTGCGTCGACGGGCAGGACCCGGCCCTGCTGCGGAACATCCGCCGCGATCCCGCGGCCTACTACGTGAACATCCACACGCTCGAGTTCGTGCCGGGCGCCATCCGCGGCCAGCTCCGCCGGGTGGCGTAGGTCCGGGGGGCCGGGGGGACGGAAGGGCCCGCGCTGGGACGGTCCCCAGCGCGGGCCCTCCGTCGT
>CALGFH010000417.1 GCA_937881255.1 uncultured Actinomycetes bacterium | reverse complement strand
CCCAGCTCGGTCCCCTCGGCCACATTGGCCCGGAAGATGTCCCCGGTGGCCACGTGCGGGGCGTCGAACCTGCAGGCCACCCGAGCGGCCTGGGTGCCCTTGCCGGCTCCAGGGGGGCCGAGGAGGACGATGCGCATCGGTGCTCCGCTCGGTCGGGGAACGTAAGACCTCAGAGCGTAGGCGGCGTCCTTGCTATCGGTCCAATAGATCGTCTAAATGGTGTGCATCAGGAACGGCTATGACAGAGGCGCGATGCTTCCGCAGATCGAGGCATTCCTAGAGGTCGCCCGCCGACAGAACCTGAGCCGGGCCGCCGAGGCCCTGTTCGTCTCCCAGCCGACCCTCACGGCCCGCCTCCAGAGCCTCGAGTCCTCCCTCGGAGAGCAGCTGTTCGTCCGCACCCGGCGCGGGATGCGGCTGACCGAGGCCGGGGAGGCGTTCCTGCCCTACGCCGAGCACGCCGTGACCGCCCTGGCCGACGGCCGCGAGCGCCTGGGCGAGCTGCGCCGGGGCGTGGCCGGCCGGCTCGTCCTGGGCGCGCCCCCCACGGTCAGCACCTACACCCTGCCGGCCCTGCTGGCCCGGTTCTCAGCCACCCACCCGAACGTCCGCCTGGCCGTCAAGACCGGCACCTCCGAGGAGGTGCTGGAGATGGTCCTGCACGACCAGGTCCAGCTGGGCATCATGCGCTCCCTGATCCACCAGGAGATCGAGAGCGTCCCCCTCTACACCGACAACCTGGTCCTGATCGCCGGCCCCGGCCACCGGCTGGCCGGGCCGGACACGGGCCGCCGGGCCCGCCTGGCCGACCTGGCCGGCGAGGTGCTGGTCCTGTTCGGGCGCAGCTCCAGCTACCTGGAGTTCACCACCGCCACCTTCCGCCAGGCCGGCGTGCTCCCCTACAGCGTCCTGGAGCTGGACAACATCGAGGCGGCCAAGAAGATGGTCGAGCAGGGCCTCGGCGTCTCCCTGGTCCCGGCCAGCACCGTCACCACCGAGCTGGCCACCGGCGTCCTGACCGCGATCGAGCTGGTCGACGCGGCCCCCGTCCGGCGCGAGATCGTGGCCGCCCGCCGGATCGACGCCGGCCCGCCGTCGGGCGCGGCCGGCCTGTTCCTGGAGCTGCTGGCCGCATCGCCCCCGCCCGCCTGACCACCGGCGGCCCCCTCAGCCGAGCTCGGCGAACCCCTGGGCGCGGTCGGTCTCGCCGGCCACGACCAGGATGTCGTCGGCACCCGGGACCGTCTCGGGGGTGGCGTAGGTGAACGACCCGCCCCGCGGCTTGATGCAGACCACGGTGATGCCGTAGCGGGAGCGGACCTGGGAATCGGCCAGCGAGCGCCCCACGATCTCCTTGGGCGGCTTCAGCTCGACCAGCGCGAAGCCCTCGTCGAGCTGGACGAACTCGATCATCCGGCCGGTCACCAGGTGGGCCACCCGGCGCCCCATGTCGTGCTCGGGGAAGACCACGTGGTGGGCGCCGACCCGCTCCAGGATGCGGCCGTGGGGCACGGTGATCGCCTTGGCCCAGATGTCCGGGACCTCGAGGCCGGCCAGCACCGAGGTGGTCAGGATGCTCGCCTCCAGGTCGGTGCCGATGCCGACCACGGCCCGGCCGAACTCGCCGGCCCCGAGCTGGCGCATGGCCTCCTCGTCGGTGGCGTCGGCCTCGACCACGTGGGTGAGGACGTCGGCGTTGCGCTGCACGTTGCCGGGGTCGGCGTCGACGCCGAGCACCTGGTGGCCGAGGTCCATCAGGGTCTCGGCCAGGGCGGTCCCGAACCGGCCCAGCCCGACCACCAGCACCCCGTCGTCCGGCACGCTCCTAGCCAATGATCGGTCGTTCCTCCGGGTAGCGGTAGCGGGGCTCGCGCTCGCGCAGGGCGAGCGCGGTGGCCAGTGTAATCGGGCCGGTGCGGCCGAGGAACATGAGCAGGATGAGCAGGTTCTGGGACGCCGTGGGGAGCTCGGCGGTGATCCCGGTGGTCAGCCCGACCGTCCCGAAGGCCGAGAACGCCTCGAACAAGGTCTGCGACATCGGCAGCCCGCTCTGGGCGGTGATGGCCATGGTGGCCAGCACGACCGCTCCCAGCCCGATGAGGGTCACCGCCAGAGCCTGGCGCTGGGCGGTGCTGGGGATGCGCCGGCCGAAGGCGTTGACCGTGGTCAGCCCCCGCGCCTCGGCCGCGACCATCAGCACGAGCACGGCGAAGGTGGTCACCCGGATGCCGCCGCTGGTGCCGGCGCTGCCGGCCCCGATGAACATCAGGATGTCGGTGACCAGCCACGAGGTCTCCCCCATGGCCCCGTAGTCGACCGAGTTGAACCCGGCCGTCCGCGGGCCGGCGCCGTGGAAGAAGGCGGCCAGCAGCTTGCCGGGCAGGTCGAGCGGGCCGAAGGTGGCCGGGTTGGACCACTCCAGGGCCCCGATGGCCAGCGTGCCGACGGCCAGCAGGACCCAGGTCAGGGTCAGGGTCAGCTTGGTGTGCAGCGACCACCGGCCCGGCCGGGCCGGGGCGCGGAGGAGCTCGATCAGCACCGGGAAGCCGAGCCCACCGGCGATCACAGCCAGCGTGACGGTCAGGCTGACCCAGCCGTCGTCCACGAAGCCGACCAGGTTGTCGCTGTAGAGGGCGAACCCGGCGTTGTTGAACGCCGACACCGAGTGGAACAGGCCGAGCCAGGCCGCCCGGCCGAGCGGCTCGCCGTAGGTGAGCCACAGCCGCCCGGTGAGCACCACCGCCGCCAGCAGCTCGAAGGCCAGGCTGAAGGCGCCGACGGCCAGCAGCACCCGGCGGGTCTCGCCCAGCCGGGTGACGTTGATCTCGGTCTGGGCGAGCAGTCGCTGGTGCAGCCCCAGCCGGCGGGACATGGCCAGGGCGAGCAGCGAGGCCAGAGCCATGAAGCCGAGGCCGCCGACCTGGATGAGCACCAGGATCACGACGTGGCCGAAGCCCGACCAGTAGGTCGCGGTGTCGGTGACGACCAGCCCGGTGACGCAGACCGCCGAGGTCGCGGTGAAGGTCGCCACCTGCAGGGGGGCCGCGCCCGGGCCCGCCCTGGCCGCCGGCAGCGACAGCAGCACGGTCCCGACCAGGATGCCGACGGCGAAGGCGGCGGCAACGGTCTGGGCCGGGTGCCGCTTGCGGTGGCGGCGGACGAGGTCGCGCAGGAGTCTGGGTCGCATGCCGCGGGCATTCTCCGGCATGCCGGGCCGTCCGGGGTGTTTCCCAGGTGGAGGCCAGGGGTAGCTGCCGGAACCAAAAGGAGGGCCGATGCGCGTCGTCGTCACCGGGGCCACCGGGAACGTCGGCACCAGCCTGCTCCGGGCGCTGGCCGGAGACCCGGCCGTCACCTCGGTGCTGGGGCTGGCCAGGCGCCGGCCCGAGCTCGAGCTGGCCAAGACGACCTGGGCGGCCGCCGACGTCGCCGACGACGACCTGAGCGGCCACTTCCGCGGGGCCGACGTGGTCGTCCACCTGGCCTGGCTGATCCAGCCCTCCCACGACCCGTTCGCCATGTGGCGGACCAACGTCGTCGGCACCGAGCGGGTGCTGGCCGCGGCCTCCGCGGCCAGCGTGGGCGCCCTGGTCTGCGCCTCCTCGGTCGGGGCCTACTCCCCCGGTCCCAAGGACCGCCAGGTCGACGAGGCCTGGCCGACCCATGGCATCACCACCTCCACCTACTCCCGCGACAAGGCCTACCAGGAGCGGCTGCTCGACCTGTTCGAGCGCGACCACCCGGGGGTCAGGGTGGTGCGGCTGCGGCCGGCCCTGACCTTCCAGCGCGTCGCCGCCTCCGAGATCCGCCGCTTCTTCCTCGGGCCGCTGGTCCCGGGCTCGCTGGCCAGGGCCGGGAACGTCCCGGTGGTGCCGAGGGTCAAGCGGCTGCGCACCCAGGCGGTGCACACCGACGACGTCGGCCAGGCCTACCGGCTGGCCGTGGTCGGCGACGCCCGCGGGCCCTTCAACCTGGCCGCCGACCCGGTGCTGGACGCCGACTCGGTGGCCGCGCTGCTGGACGCCCGGCCCGTGCCGGTGCCGGCCGGGCTGCTCAAGGCGGGCGCGGCCGCGACCTGGCGGCTGCGCCTCCAGCCGGTGTCGCCGGGTTGGCTCGACCTGGCCCTGCGGTCGCCGCTGATGGACGCCGGCCGGGCCAGGGCCGAGCTCGGCTGGTCGCCCCGGCACAGCGCCACCCAGGCCCTCGCGGAGCTGCTGGCCGGGCTGCGCGAGGGCGCCGGGGCGGACACCCCGCCGCTGGACCCCGACGCCGGCGGGCCCCTGCGCCTCGGAGAGTTCCGCACCGGCGTCGGCGGCAGCGACGCCTGAGCATCCGACGACCCGTCACGAACGAAGGAGCGACGACATGGCCGAGATCGGCTACTTCCTGTCCAGCGAGGAGCACGGCCCGGCCGAGCTGGTCCGTCAGGCCCAGCAGGCCGAGCAGGCCGGCTTCCGCTCGGTCTGGATCTCCGACCACTACCACCCCTGGAACGACAACCAGGGCCAGAGCCCGTTCGTGTGGTCGGTGATCGGCGGGATCGCCGCCACCACCAGGCTCAAGGTGACCACCGGGGTCACCTGCCCGACGGTCCGGATCCACCCGGCCATCCTGGCCCAGGCCGCGGCCACCGCCGCCCTGCTGCTGGAGGGCCGCTTCCTGTTCGGGGTGGGCAGCGGCGAGAACCTCAACGAGCATGTCCTCGGTGACCGCTGGCCGCGGGTCGACACCCGTCTGGAGATGCTCGAGGAGGCCGTTGAGGTCATGCGCAAGCTCTGGGAGGGCGGGCTGACCAGTCACGACGGCCGCTTCTACCAGGTCGAGAACGCGCGCGTGTACTCGCTGCCCGACACCCCGCCGCCGGTGCTGGTGTCGGCCCTCGGGCCCAAGGCGGTCAGCCTGGCCGCCCGCATCGGCGACGGCTACATCAGCACCGCCCCGGACAAAGAGGCCCTGGACAGCTACGTCGAGCAGGGCGGCAAGGGGCTCAAGCAGGGCGGGATGAAGGTCTGCTGGGGCAGGGACGAGGCGGCCGCCCGCAAGACCGCCTTCGAGCTGTGGCCCAACACCCTGGTGCCCGGCCAGCTCTCCCAGGAGCTGGCCCTGCCGAGCCACTTCGAGCAGGCCTCCCAGCTGGTCACCGAGGACAAGCTGGCCGAGACGATCCCCTGCGGGCCCGACCCGGAGCGGCATCTGGAGAGCATCCGGCAGTACGTCGACGCCGGCTTCGACGAGGTCTACGTCAGCCAGATCGGCAACGACCAGGCCGGCTTCTTCGAGTTCTACCGCCGGGAGCTGGCCCCGCGGCTCTCCTGAGCCTGGGTGTCAGGCGAATCGGCCTGGTCCTCGGAGCCCTCGTCCTCGGACGGGCGGACGACCATCGGCAGGACGTACCAGAGGACGGCGAACACGAGCACGGCCGCCGCGGCGGTCCATAGGGCCAGGTCGCTGGTGAAGAGCACGTTGGTGACCACGTAGAGGGCGAGCACGATCGCCGCGGCCAGGAACACCGTGCCCCACAGGGCCATCTGGTTGCCGATCCGGAGCAGGCGCTCCTTCTCCCCGGCCCGCCAGCGCAGCCGGTGGTGGGCCGAGGGGGCGATCAGCAGCACCGTAGCCACGGTGGCGCAGACGATCGAGGCGAAGAAGGCGTTGCGCAGGCTGCCCGGCAGGTCGGCGAAGCGCTGCTGGAACGGGGCGGTGAGCAGGAAGGCCAGTAGCACCTGGACCCCGGGCAGCATCACCCGGAGCTCCTGCAGCAGCTCCATCAGCTCGCGGTCGAGGCGCTCGCCCTTGCTCTCCCCGTCGGCCATGCGCCGTCCACCTCCCGTTCAGCTGGGCTCCAGTGTAAACGGAAGGCGCTACCATCCGGCCATGGAACTGCTGGAACGCCAAGCGTTCCTGGAGTCGCTCGAAGGCTTCCTCGCCAGCGCCAGGGGAGGGCGCGGCTGCCTGGTGCTGGTCGGCGGCGAGGCCGGGATCGGCAAGACCTCCCTGGTCCGTGCCTTCTGCGACCGGCACGGCGGTGACGCCCGGGCCCTGTGGGGCGCCTGCGACGCCCTGCGGACCCCCGCGGCCGCTGGGCCCGCTGCTGGACATCGCCCGCGAGGCCGGGGGCGAGCTGGCCGAGGTGGTCGCCGCCGAGCCGACCAGGCATCGCCTGTTCCGTGCCTTCCTCGACCTGCTGGACTCCGCCGGGTGGCCGGCACGCCGGCGATGGTGGTGGTCACCTACCGCGACGACGAGGTCGGGCCCGGGCACCCCCTGCGGACGGCCGTCGGCGACCTGGCCACGGCCGGGTGGGTCCACCGCCTCGAGCTCCCGGCGCTGACCAGGGAGGCCGTGGCCACCCTGGCCGGCCCCGAGGGGATCGACCCCGACCGCCTCCACCAGGCCACCGGCGGCAACCCCTTCTTCGTCACCGAGGTCCTGGGGGCGGCCAGCGGGGAGGTGCCGCCGACCGTCCGCGACGCCGTCCTGGCCCGCGCGGCCAGGCTCTCGCCGACCGCGTGGCCGAGGCGCTCGACGCCTCGGAGCGGGCCCTCGCCCTGTGGCGCCGCGAGGGCGACCGCGAGCGGGAGGGCGCCCTGCTGGCCCGCCGCTGCTGGTTCCTCTGGGGAGACGGCCGCAGCGCCGAGGCGCTCGAGTCGCCGCCGCGGCGGTGGCCGTGCTGGAGGAGGCCCAGGCAGGGCCGGCCCTGGCCGCCGCCTACGCCTGGCTGGCCTACATCCGGATGCTGGCCCGCGACAGAGCAACCTCGGCCCGGGCGCCGGGGAGATCCGGCGCTACCCCCTGGCCGACCGCTGGCTGGGCGAGGCCGTCGCCTGGTGCGCCGAGCGCGACCTCGACGCCAACCTGCGCTACGTCAACGCCTGGCTGGCCCGCTGCCACTTCGAGCAGGGACGCTGGTGCGAGGCGGGGACGGCGGCGGCCAGCCTCGCGGGCGAACTCGTGACGATGACGCCCAGCCGCATCGTGGCCCTCACCGTGCTCGGCCGGCTGCGGGCCCGCCGCGGCGACCCCGACGCCCTGGCCCCCCTCGAGGAGGCCTGGGAGCTGGCCGCCCGCACCGGCGACCTGCAGCGGACCTGGCCGGTGGCGGCCGGGCGGGCCGAGCTGGCCTGGCTGAGCGGCCAGGCGGCGGCGGTGCCCGGGCTGGTCGCCGGGCCCTTCGAGCTGGCCCGGCGGCTGGGCCACGGCTGGGCCGTCGGCGAGCTGGGGTTCTGGCTGTGGCGGGTGGGCGAGCGCCCCGGGCCCGCCGGCCGGGGCGGCCCGGCCCTACCGGCTGGAGATGGCCGGCGACTGGCGGGCGGCGGCCGGGGCCTGGCGGGAGCGACCCAGGTGGCCGTGGCCAGGGGGATCGCCCTCCAAGATGGGGAGCCCACGGCTCCAACATAGGGACCAACTCCGATGTGGCCCCACCGGCCCGCCCTCCACACTCTGGCCAGCCGGAACCGCCGGCACGTGTCAGAAGGAGGGAACATGCCGCGATACCTGGTCCAGCGGAGCTTCGCCGACGGGATGCGGATCCCCACCGATGAACGGGGCCAACCCCGAGGCGATCCGCGACATGGCCGAGCGCAACGGCCTCCCGGTCGACCGGATCACCGAGGTCAGCGTGCTCGACCCCTACTTCTACCACTAGGGAGGCGCCGGCCATGCGACGCACCATCCTGATCGCCGTCCTGGCCGCGGTGGCCGCCCTGGCCGCCAGCGGCTGCGCGGC
>CALGFH010000416.1 GCA_937881255.1 uncultured Actinomycetes bacterium | reverse complement strand
CGACCCGGACCATGTCGGCCAGGTGCTGGCCGAGGAAGCGGCGGCCGCCGGCGCGGTCGGTGGTGAGCGTGGCCGCCTCCTCGACCAGGGCGAGGGCGGCCGGGTGGTCGCCGGTGGCGTGCTCGACCAGGGCCGAGTTGACCAGGGCGGGGACGAGCTGCTGGAGGTCGTCGATCTCCCTGGCCCGGGGGAGGACCCGCCTGGCCAGGTCGCGGGCGGCGATCAGGTCGCCCTGCCAGGCCAGGACGAGGGTGACGTAGCGGCGGCAGCCGATGGCCAGGTAGTCGCCGCCGTGGGCCAGGTCCCAGGCGATGGCCTCGTCGGCCAGGGTCACCGCCTCCTCCCAGCGGCCCAGGTCGAGGAGCATGCCGATGGTCGAGGCGCGCATCCACATGGCGGCCTCGCTCAGGCCCCGGCGCTCGGCGAAGTCGATCCCGTCCTCGCACACCGCCATAGCCGCGTCCGGGCCTTCGACCAGCCAGACCGGCTCGGCCAGGTTGTTGTAGAGGACGGCGGTGTCGTAGCCCGACCCGAGCTCCAGCCCGAGGGCCAGGCCTTCCCGGAGGTCGGCCATCCCGCCGGCGAAGTCGCCCAGGTCGCAGCGGGCCATGCCGCGGGCGTCGAGGACGCGGGCCCGGACCCGGGGCAGCCCGCCCAGGTCGTCGGCCAGGGCGAGGCCCTTGTTGGCCCAGTCGAGGGCCTCGGAGGCGTGGCCGGCGGTGACCCGGTCGCCGGCCATCCGGACATAGGCCGAGGCCAGCTCGGGGCCGGGCGGCTCCCGCTCCAGCAGCTCGATGGCCTCGGTGAGGGCGGCGCTGGACCCGCGGGTGTCGCCCTGGTTCCAGAGGACGGTGGCCAGCCGGCCCAGGGTGGCCCCGAGGCCCTGGAGGTCGCCGGTCCGGCGCATGTCGTCGATGGCCTCCTGGTAGACGGCGACCGCCTCCGGGTAGTCGCCGGACTGGAAGGCGACCCGCCCGGTCCTGACCAGCAGGTGGGGGCGCTTGGGGTCCCTGGGCTGGCCCAGCTCGACGGCCTGGCGGTAGTAGGCGCGGGCCCGGTCCAGGTCGAGGTTGATGGTCCGGTCCCCGGCCAGGATCAGGAAGCGGCGGGTCGGCTCGACCAGCTGGTCGATCCGGGCCTGGGGCTCCCTGGCCGCCCGGGCGTAGGTGAGCGCCTGGCCGTAGTGGTGGGCGACGACCTCGGCCAGGTCCCCGACCCGCTCACCGGCGACGGCCTCGACCCACTCGGCGACCGCCTGGTGGCGGCGGGCCCTGCCGACCCTCGGGATCTGGGCGTAGGCGACGTCCCTGACCAGGGCGTGCCAGAACACGTACTCGTCCTGGTGCTGGACCGAGGAGGTCCGGGCCCGCTGGATGAGCTGCTTGCGCTCGAGCTCGGCCAGGCCGTCGAGGAGCGCCTGGCCCGCCGTGCCCGGGCCGGCGGAGGCGTCGGCCCCGGCCGGCCGGTTCCCGTCCATGGCGGCCACCGCGCCCGGCCAGAAGACCCGGCCGACCACGGCGGCGTTCTGGACCAGCGCCCTGACCTCGGGAGTGAGCGTGTCCAGGCGGGCCGCGATCAGGCCGTGGACGGTCTCGGGGACGGGGATGTCGGGCGCGGCCGCGACCTCGCCCTCGACGACCAGGCCCTGGTCGGCGAGCAGGCGCGCGAACTCCTCGGCGTACAGCGGGTTGCCGGCGGCCCGCTCCAGCAGCAGGGCCTGGACCCCGACGGGCAGCGCCGCCCGGCCGACCAGGGCGGCCACCAGGCGGGCCACTTCGAGATCGGTCAGGGCGCCAAGGGGGATCCTGGTCGACGTCCGGTTGCCGCCGCCCCAGCCGGGCTGGCGCTCCAGCAGCTCCGGGCGGGCCGTGGCCAGGATCAGCAGGGGCAGGTCGGCGGAGCGCTCGACCAGGTGCTCCAGGAACTCCAGCATCGCCTGGTCGGCCCAGTGCAGGTCCTCGATCACCAGGACCAGCGGGTGGGAGGCGGCGATGGCCTCGACGAACCGCTGCCAGGCGGCGAACAGCTCGGCCCGCTCGGCCTTGACGGCGTCGGGGCCGGCGACGCCGACCAGCGGGGCCAGCCGCTCCCGCAGCCAGCCGCGCTCCGAGGGGTCAGCGAGCAGGTCGGCCACGGCCGCCTCGAGCTTGGCCGACACCTCGGACGACGGGTCGGACTCCAGGATGCCGGCCTGGGCCTTGACGATCTCCCCCAGCGCCCAGAAGGTGATCCCGTCGCCGTAGGGCAGGCAGCGGCCCTGGCGCCAGGCGACCAGCTCGGGCCGGTCGTCGATGGAGGCGGCCAGCTCGGTCACGAAGCGGGACTTGCCCACCCCGGGCTCGCCAACGACCGTGACCAGCCGCACCACCCGGTCGGCCAGGGTCTGCTCGAACAGGCCCTTGAGCAGGTCGAGCTCGACCTGGCGGCCGACGAAGGGAGTGCCGGCCCGGCGGACGGCCTCGATGCCGGTGCGGCTGCGGGCCCCCTCCAGGCGCCACACCGGCACCGGGTCGGCCTTGCCCTTCACCTTGACCGGGGCCAGCTCCTGGTAGTCGAACAGCCGCCGGGTCGCCCGGAAGGTCGCCTCCCCGACCACCACCCCGCCCGCCGGGGCCACCCCCTCCAGCCGGGAGGCGGTGTTGACCACGTCCCCGACCACCCCCTCGGACCGCTGGTCCGGGCCGAGGCGGACCAGGGCCTCGCCGGTGGTGATGCCGATGCGGACGGCCAGGTCGAGGCTGGGATGGGCCAGGTTGAGCTCCTGGATGGCGGTCAGCATCCCCAGGGCGCAGCGCACGGCCCGCTCGGGGTCGTCCTCGTGGGCCACCGGGGCGCCGAACACGGCCATGACGCCGTCGCCGATGAACTTGTCCAGGGTGCCGCCGAGGCGCTCGATCTCGGCCCGGAAGCGGGCGTGGTAGGGGCGCAGGAGGGCGCCGACGTCCTCGGGGTCGGCCTGGTCGGAGCGGGCGGTGAAGCCGACCAGGTCGCAGAACAGCACCGTGACCAGGCGCCGCTCCTCGGCCGGGGCCCGGGCCGGGCCGGCCAGGGACGCGCCGCAGGCCCCGCAGAACCGGAAGCCCCCCGGGTTGTCCTGTCCGCAAACTGCGCAGCGCGGCATGGGGGAAGTCTACGGGCCGGGCCACCAACCGTGGCGGGGCCCGGGTGGGGGCTGTGGAAACCTGGTTGCCGGAACCGGCCCTTGGCGACAGATTGGGCCCTGTTCCTGACCGCCACCCGAGTTCCCGAGGAGCAGCCGTGTCCGTCGTCCCCCAGCGCCCGGCCTCCCGGCTACCAGCCGGGGTCGAGGCCCGCCCGGCCCGGGCGGGGGACCTGGAGGCCGTGGTCGGCCTCTGCAACCGCTGCGACGTGGCCGACCTGGGGATGCCGGACACCGAGGTGGACGACATCCGCGCCATGTGGCGGCGGCCCGGCTACGACCTGGACCGGAACTCGGTCCTGGTGGTGGCCGGGGGCCAGCCGGTCGGGTACGGCGACGTGTTCGAGGGCGAGGGGTTCGGGATGGTCGACCCGGGCTGGCGAGGCCGCGGGATCGGCGGCTGGCTGGCCGGGTGGATCGAGGAGCTGGCCGGGCGGGCCGGCGACCGGGTCCTCGAGGTCTCGGCCCCGGCCAGCGACCAGGCGTACGCGGAGCTGATGCGGCGCTCGGGCTACCGGCCGGGGCGCTCGACCTGGCTGATGCGCCTCGACATGGACGAGCCCCCTCCGTTACCCGTCTGGCCGGCCGGGGTCGAGGTGCGGACCTTCGACCGGGAGGCCGACGCCAGGGCGGTCCACCGCCTCGTCCAGGACGCGTTCGCCGACATCGGCAACCAGCCGCCGCGCAGCTACGAGTTCTGGGTCGAGACCCACCTGGAGCGCTCCGACTTCGACCCGGGCCTGTGGTTCCTGGCCGCCGACGGCGGCGAGCTGGTCGGGGTCAACCTGGCCCAGTCGGGCCCGCTCGGCGGGTACGTCGCCCAGCTGGCCGTCCGCCGCGACCAGCGAGGCCGGGGCATCGGCCTGGCCCTGCTCCGTCACGGGTTCGGGGAGCTCCACCGCCGCGGGGTCCGCGAGGTCTACCTGGACGTCGACAGCGAGAACCGCACCGGCGCCACCCGCCTGTACGAACGCGCCGGCATGCGGGTCCAGCACCGCTACGACTACTGGGTCAAGAACCTCAGCTAGCCCCGGGGGGCCGGGGCGGGACTTAGGCGGTTGGGGTGGTGGAGGCGGGGGTGGCGGGAGATGGGGAGGGCGCCTCGTGCCAGATGCCCTCGTCGATCTCGGCCTTGCGCTGGTTGCGGCGGACCAGGTAGGTGGCGGCGCCGGCCAGGGCGACCAGGAGGGCCAGCTTGCGGCCTCGGCGTGAGCGGTGCTCGGGGTCGAGCTCGTTCTGCTCGGGCTGCGGGTCCTCGACCTGGCGCTTGCGGCCCATTGCTCCTCCTCCGACGTGTGCGGCCTGGCGGGGCGCAAGTCTAATCCCCCGGCGGGCCCTGGCGCCGGGCCGACCCGCCGCCGGTGGGGGAGGTCAGGGGAGGTCGAACTCGCCGGCGCGGACGCCGCCGGTGAAGGCCTCCCACTCGCGGGCGGTGAAGAGGAGGATGGGGCTGGCCTTGTCCTTGGCGTCGCGGACCGCCACCTTGCCGTCGAGGAGGGCGACCTCGACGCAGCCGTTGAGGTCGCAGAGGGTGCTGGTCCGCCATGCGGCGGCGGTCAGGTCCTGCATCCGGGCTCCCGTTCGTGCGGCGCTTCGTCCGCCGCAAGGTAGCCCGGGTGGGCTAACGGCCCACTAACGCCCTCCGCCCGGCGCGGGTGGGTCAGCGCTGGGTGAGGACGGTGGTGGCGATGGCGCGGGCGCTGGCGGCGGCGCCGGGCTGGCGGTCGACCACGGCGACGGCGGTGGCGCCGTCGATCAGCATGTGGAGCTGGAGAGCGGCGCCGGGGGGTGAGGGGACGCCGGCGGTGGTGGCAATGTCCTGGAGGAGCTCGCGGAGGGTGGCGCGGTGGGTGGCGATGGTCGCCTGGGCGGGGTGGCCGGGCTTGGCGCGGAGCTCGGTGGCGACGTTGGCGACGTACGACCCGCGGAAGCCCTCGTCGGCGAACCACTTCTCGAGCGCGTCCCAGAGGCCGTCCAGGCGCGCTCCGGCGTCGTCGCCGTCGTCGCCCGCCTCGTCCCGCAGCCAGCCCAGCCACTCCCCGCTCCAGCGCTCCAGCGTGGCCGTGACCAGCTCATCCTTGCCGGCGAAGTGCCGGTAGACGGTCATGGGGGCGACCCCGGCCTCGGCGATGACCCGGTCGACGCTGGTGGCGTGGATGCCCTCGTCGGCGAAGAGCCGGGTCGCGGCGGCCAGGATCCGCTCCCGTGGCCTGGTTCCCGCCATGCGGGGTGCTCCTCTCCAGCCGAAGGTAGAGAATGGTCTCTCTTGCAGGAGTGTGAAGGAACCCGGCAAACTCTGCAAGCATGCAGAATGCATCTCAGCCCATGACACACTTGCCACCCGCGGCCCCCGGCCCGGCAGCCGGGCGGGTCCCGGGCGCTCACCCGATCCGAGGGAGCTCGACCCGATGACCACCCGGACCCCGACGGGGCGCAGGCGGCGGCTGGGGGCCGAGCTGCGGCGGCTGCGGGAGGACGCCGGACTGACGATCGACCGGGTCGCCGAGGCGCTGGAGTGCTCCCAGTCCAAGGTCTCGCGGATCGAGACCGGGCAGGTCAGCGCCACGCCCCGGGACGTGCGGGACATGCTCGAGCTGTACCGGGTCGACGAGGACCGGCGTGAGGCCATGGTCCAGATCGCCAGGGAGGCTCGCCAGCGCGGGTGGTGGCAGAAGTTCGTCGACGTGCCCGACGGGGTGCCGGCCTATGTCGGGCTGGAGGCGGCGGCGACCTCGATCGACGTCTACATGTCGCTGATCGTGCCCGCCCTGCTCCAGACCCCCGACTACGCCAGGGCGGTGATCGGGGCCGTCCGGCCCGACCTGCCCCGGGAGGAGATCGACCGGCGGGTCGAGCTACGCGTCCGCCGCCAGGGGCTGCTCGACCAGGAGCACCCGCCGGCCATGCGGGTCCTGCTGGACGACACCGTGCTGGCCCGGCCGGTCGGCGGGCCGGCGGTGATGGCGGCCCAGCGGCGGCGGCTGCTGGAGGACGCGGACCGGCCGGCGGTCACGATCCAGGTCCTGCCCGTGGGGGCCGGGGCCCATGCCGGCATGGACGGGCCGTTCACCATCTTCGGGTTCCCGGCACCGGCCGAGCGTGACGTGGTCGCCCTCGACAGCGCCGCCGACGCCCTCTACCTCGAGAGCCCCGAGGACCTGCGCCGCTACCGGCGGGTGTTCGAGCTGCTCCTGCCGGCGGCCCTCTCACCCGAGGCGTCGGCCGCGCTGCTGGTCAGTCCCTGAAGCCGAACTCCAGGTCGAACTCCCCGCCCCGGACCCCGCCCAGGAAGGCGTTCCACTCGACGGCGGTGAACTCCAGCACCGGGCCGCGGCCCTGCTGCTTGGAGTCGCGCAGCGCGATCCGTTCGCCGACGAACGCCACCTCGACGCACCCGTTGGTGGTGCTGAGGGTGCTCTTGCGCCACTCGATGCGCGCCTGGTCCTCCACCTGTCGCCCAGCCCCTCCCATCCGCCCCGGCCCCGGTGGCCGGCCGTCGGTCGCAGATGCTAACCCCAACCGCGACCAGCCACGCAACGCAGACGTCACCAAGCGACAACCCGGGCGCAACACGGGCCAACTACGCTCGCTTCGGCCGTGGACGACACCGGTCCGCTGCCTGGCCGACGACGGAGCGAGGATGTTGAACACCAGCCCGAGACTGGAGGGCATGCACGCCGCCACCGCCACCACGACCGGATGGATCGAGGCGGCGGCGGAAGGAGGGCCGGACTGCTTCTTCTGCGGCGATCCGGCGCGACGCTACAAGCCACTCAACGAAGGGACCCTGACCAGCCTCAGGAAGCTGTGGTGGTGCCGCCCCTGCGAGACCACCTGGGTGGCCTGACTGACCCCGGCAACGACTCAGCAGCAGCGCTGGCCGGGGCGGATCTCCATCTGGTCCATGCGGCGGCACTCGAACTCGCGGCGGGACAGTACCGGCTCGTCCGGGTGGGCCCGGCGCTGGTGGGCGAGGTAGTGCTCGTAGGCGTTCTCCCCCATCACCTCGCGCATGTACCAGAGGGTGCCGGCCATGGCCCGCCGCAGCCGGGTCGTCACCCGTCGTCCCCCGACCCACCGGGACCGCGGTCGCCCGCCCCGCCGGAGCGCTCGCGCCCGGCCCCGACCGGCTCGGCCTGCTGCTCGGCCTGGCGGGCGCGGTCCTCGGCGGTCGGGAACAGGCCGGACGGCGCCCACAGCTTGGACTCCTCGACCGGGGCCTCGGCCAGGACGGGCTCGCGGCGGCCGCTCAGCGTGTGCCACCAGATGCGGGCCGCGTCGGCGATGATCACGATGATCAAGCCGGCGAACAGGATCGAGAGCACGCCGTCGACGGTCGAGTTGGTGACGATCTGGCTGACGTCGTCCAGCGACTTGGCCGGCGGGATGACCTCGCCGGCGTCCAGGGCCTGCTGGTACTTGTCCCGCTGGGCGAAGAACCCGATCAGCGGGTCGCTGGAGAAGATCTTGTACCAGCTCGCGCTCAGGGTGACGGCCACGTCCCAGGCCAGCGGGACGGCCGTGACCCAGGCCCAGCGCAGCCGGCCCGACTTGATCAGGATGGTGGTCGCGACCGTCAGGGCGACCGCCGCCAGCAGCTGGTTGGCGATCCCGAACAGCGGGAACAACTGGTTGATCCCGCCGAGCGGGTCGGTGACCCCGACCCACAGGAAGTAGCCCCACGCCCCGACCACGATCGCGCTGGTCAGGTAGACCCCGGGGCGCCAGGAGGGCCGGCCCATCGGCTTCCAGACGTTGCCAAGGGTGTCCTGGAGCATGAAGCGCCCGACCCGGGTGCCGGCGTCGACCGTGGTCAGGATGAACAGGGCCTCGAACATGATCGCGAAGTGGTACCAGAAGGCCTTGAGGGCGTCCCCGCCGAACGCGCCCGAGAAGATGGTCGACATGCCAACGGCCAGGGTGGGGGCGCCGCCGGTGCGGGCGATCAGCGTCTGCTCCTCGACCTCGGCCGCGGCCGCCTGGAGCTGGTCGGGGGTGATGGTGAAGCCGAGGTTGGTGACCGCCTCGGAGGCCGACTGGACGGTCGTGCCGACCACCCCGGGCGGCGAGTTCATGGCGAAGTAGAGGCCCTGGTCGAGGATGGACGCGGCGATCATGGCCATCACGGCCACGAACGACTCGGTCAGCATGGCCCCGTAGCCGACCATGCGGACCTGGGACTCCTTCTCGATCAGCTTGGGCGTGGTCCCCGAGGCGATCAGGGCGTGGAACCCGGACAGGGCACCGCAGGCGATGATGATGAACACGAAGGGGAACAGCGGGCCGGCGAACACCGGGCCGTCGCCGCTGCTGGCGAACTTGGTCACGGCCTGGTTCTCCAGCACCGGCAGGGTGAACAGGATGCCGGCGGCGAGCAGGCCGATGGTGCCGACCTTCATGAAGGTCGAGAGGTAGTCGCGCGGGGCCAGCAGCATCCACACCGGCAGCACCGAGGCCGCGAACCCGTAGACGACCAGGCAGACGACCAGGGTCTTGGGCGAGAGGGTGAACGCCGGGGCCAGGCTGGAGTTGTCGATGACGCCGCCGAGCACGATCGCGGCCAGCAGCAGCCCGACCCCGATGGCGCTCGTCTCCAGCACCCGGCCGGGCCGCAGGACCCGCAGGTAGAAGCCCATGAACAGGGCGATGGGGATGGTCATGGCCAGGGAGAAGGTGCCCCAGGGGGAGTCGGCCAGGGCGTTGACCACGACCAGGGCGAGCACGGCCAGCAGGATGATCATGATGGCGAACACGGCCAGCAGGGCGGCCGCCCCGCCCAGGGGGCCGATCTCGTCGCGGGCCATCTGGCCGAGGCTCTTGCCGTCCCGCCGCATCGAGAAGAACAGGATCACCATGTCCTGCACGGCGCCGGCGAAGATCACCCCGAAGATGATCCACATCGTCCCCGGCAGGTAGCCCATCTGGGCGGCCAGCACGGGCCCGACCAGCGGGCCGGCCCCGGCGATGGCGGCGAAGTGGTGGCCGAACAGCACCCGCCGGTCGGTCGGCTGGAAGTCGACGTCGTTGTCGAGCCGTTCGGCCGGCGTGGCCCGGTTGTCGTCGACCCCGAGCACCCTGGTGGCGATGAACCGGGCGTAGAAGCGGTAGGCGATCGCGTATGAGCACAGCGCGGCCACGATCAGCCAGACCGCGTTGACCGACTCGCCCCTGGCCAGGGCGAGGATGCCCCAGGCGACCGCCCCGAGGACGGCGACGGCGCCCCAGATGGCGATCCGGCGCGGGGTCCAGCGCCCGGTGGATGGGGTTGCGGTGGCGGTCATGGATCCTCCCCAGGAGCCGTCGGTGCTCTGCTTGCCCCCCCGGTGAGCGGCCACGACCCTTGCCCCGCGAGGCGGGCCCGATAACCCCGGCCGGCCGCGCCGGCTAGGAGCCGGCCGGGGGCGGCATCGGGGTTGCCTGGAGGGCGCGGGCCACCGCGACCAGGTTGCCCGCGGCCGCCTCGCCGGTCGAGGCCGACCATTCGTGGCCCTCGTCGGTCTCGGTGTAGGACGGCCCCGGCCCCGGGCCCTTGTTCCAGTAGGTCCAGGCCTGGCCGGGGATGGTGAAGCCGATGTCGCCGAGGGCCCCGGCGATCTCGTTGATCACGTGGTGGGCGCCGTCCTCGTTGCCGGTGACGACCACCCCCGCGACCCGGTTGTAGGCCACCGGCCGCTCCTGGTCGTCGGTCTCCGACAGCATCGCGTCCATCCGCTCCAGCACCCGCTTGGCCACGCTCGACATCGTGCCGAGCCAGGTCGGGGAGGCCATCACCAGGATCTCGGCCTCCAGGACCTTGGCCCGGAGACGCGGCCACTGGTCGCCGTCGCCCTCGTCCGACGACACCCCGGGGCGCACGTCGTAGTCGGCCACCCGGACCAGCTCGGTGGTCACGCCCTGGCCCTCCAGGGCCTTGACGACGACCTTGGCCAGCGCCTCGGTGTTGGACTCGGCCGGGGAGGGCTTGAGCGTGCAGTTCAGGACCAGGGCGCGCACCTGCGACCTCCTTGTCGATGGCTGTCGGGAGGGCCTACCACACTCGCCATCGCACTATCTGCTACGCTGCGGGCCGCACAGGTTCAACGTTTGGCTTTCGGTACGGAGTCGAGCTTGTCCTTTGCCGTCGGCGCCAGGACGGACCGACGTTGATCGTGACCTCCGAGTTGACGGAGGGAGGGACAAGCATCCATGACTGTTGGGACCGTGAAGTGGTTCAACGCTGACAAGGGCTACGGTTTTATCCAGCCCGAGTCTGGCGAGGACGTCTTCGTGCACTTCAGCGCCATCCAGACGAGCGGCTACCGCTCGCTGAACGAGGGCCAGGCCGTCGAGTTCGACGTGGCCCAGGGCCCGAAGGGCCCGCAGGCCGCCAACGTGCGGCCGATCGAGGCCCAGTAGCACGCGACCTCCGCGGCGACCCCACCCCGAGCGGGTGGGGTCGCTGTCGTCTCAGGGCAGGTACAGGTGCACCCGGACGGCGGCCCCCTCGGGGAAGCTGCGCAGCTGGACCAGGTCGCAGAGCTGGTTGACCATCCACAGCCCGCGG